>NZ_JAKMAY010000490.1:0-2446 GCF_022015835.1 Streptomyces sp. ICN903
GAAGGGCGGGGTCGGGCAGGCCGGAGCGGGGGGCGCCGCGAGCACCCCCTGATCTTTAGGTTAGGCTAACCTAACCAAAAAGGCGGCTGTCCGGGGGCACCCCGGGACCGGGGAGGAGAGACCGTGGGGCATGGCTGGGAGGGCGTGGTCCTCAGACTGCTGCGGGGCAGGGACTTCGAGTTCACCGTGACCGCGACCGAGCAGGTCACCGAGCACTATCTGAGGATCCGGATGACGGACGGCGGGATGCTCGCCTCGACCGGCGTCCACCCGACGATGTGGGTCCGCCTCTGGTTCGAGAGCGGGGGCAAACCGCACCAGCGCGCCTACACCCTGGTCGATCCCGACCCCGCGACCGGCACGTTCACCCTGGAGTTCGCGCTGCACGAGGGCATCGCCTGCGACTGGGCGCGCGGCGCGCGGCCGGGCGACACGATCGAGGCCACCGTCCAGGGCACGGGGTTCACCGCGCCGTCGCCCGGACCCTCCCGGCTCCTGGCCGTCGGCGACCCGGCGTCCCTGCCGGCCGTCAACTCGCTGCTGGAAGCCTTCCCCGGCACACCCGCGACCGTCTGGCTGGAGACCGCGCACCCTCAGGACGCCGAACTGCCGCTGCGGCTCGGGCCCGGCCCGCACGAGGTGCGGTGGGTCCCGCGCCGGGACGCCGGCGCCCATCTGGTGGCCGAGGTGACCGCGGCCCTGCCGAAGCTGCTGGAGGACGAGCCGGCCCCTTACGTCTGGATCGCCTGCGACACCGCCACCACCCGCGCCCTCGCCTCGTACGCGCGCAAGGAACTCGGCGTGCCGAAGGACAGGGTGCACGCGCTGGGCTACTGGCGCGCCACCTGACGCGCGGTCCCGGGGGCGGGCCGGTGGCGGGGCCGGCGCACCGCCACCCGGCCGGGCGTCACCCGGGCCGGGGGTGGCGGTAGTCCGACAAGAGCAGCATCCCGCGCGACCGTCCCGGATCGTCGTTACGTTCCGATCATGACCGTCTCCGTGCGCCGCACCGCCCGTCCCCTGACCGCTCTCGCCCTGGTCGCCGCCGCGGCGGCGGGCTGCGCGGGCCCGGGTGGCGATACCACCCGGGCCGGCGCGTCCCCGGCCGCGCCCTCCTCACCGGCGGCCTCGGAGGAGGGCTCCGGGCAGGGCGACTTCTCCGCCTCCCCGCGCTCCTCCGTCTCCCGCCCGGACGGCGACGGCCAGGACGCGTCGCCCTCCGACCGGTACGCCACCCTGCCCGCCTCCATCAGCGGCCGGGTACCCGTCTTCCGGCACGGCCCGCGCCCCGGGGCCCCGCGGGCCGACGGCGACGAGGGCGGGAAGCCGGAGGAGAAGGAGGACGAGAAGCCCGAGGAGGACGGCGAGAACCGGGAGAAGCGGGAGAAGAACGAGAAGGCCGAGAAGAGCGGCGACAAGGAGGACAAGGTCGTGGCGCTGACCTTCGACGCCGCCCTGTCCGCCGAGGACCGCGAGCGGGCCGAGGAGGAGGGCAAGCGCCACGACAACCCCGGGCTCGTCTCCGCCCTGCGCCGCGAGAAGGTCCCGGCGACCGTCTTCATGTCGGGCCTGTGGGCGCAGACCTACAAGCACCAGGCGCGCTCCATCGGCCGCGACGACCTGTTCGAGGTCGGCAACCTCTCCCACTCCCACCGCGCCTTCACCGGCGACTGCCGCGACCTCCCCGCGCTCGCGCCCGACAAGCAGCTCGCGGACGTACGCAAGGGGCGCAGGGCCATCCGCGCGGCGGGAGTGAAGAACCTGACGCCCTACTTCCGCTTCCCCGGCGGCTGCTTCGACGACCGCTCCCGGCGGGCGATCGCCCCGGCGGAGGTGACGGCGGTTGCCGGCGACGTGGTGGCGCCGGACGCCGGGGAGAAGGATCCGAAGAAGGTGGCCGAGCGGGTGATGAAGGACATCAGGCCGGGCTCGGTGGTCGTACTGAACTGCGACCGCGAGAAGGCGCCCGCCACCGAGAAGGCCGTGCGCCGGATCGTCCCGGAACTGAGGGAGCGCGGATACCGCATCGTGCACGTCTCGGAGATGATCGCCTCGGCCATGGGCCGGGACTGAGCCACGGCCCCGGCGGTTCCGTCCTGCTCCCTCCGGCTCCGCCCGGGCCCGTTCAGCAGGAGCAGGCGACGCGTTCGGCCTCGTGCCACTCGCACACCGGGCACAGCGTCGCGCCGCGCGTGCTCGCCGGGTAGTCGGTCGGCTCGCCGCACTGCACGCACATGGCCCGCTCCTCGCGCCCGGCGCCGTCGGGGGCGGCGACGGCGTCCGGGACGGCCGTCGTCTCGGGTGCGGTCCAACCGGATACGAACTCCATACGGCCGAGGGTACTCCCGGCCCCGCCCGCCGGCGGCCTCGCGCGAAAACGGGTGCGGACGCCTCGGCGGCGGCTGGCACACTGGCCCCGTGAGCACCTCCGACGCCCCCTCCACCG
>NZ_JAKMAY010000491.1:0-2443 GCF_022015835.1 Streptomyces sp. ICN903
GGGCCGGTGAGGTCGTCGGGGTCGGAATCGGTCACGGTTCGGCGCTCCGGGTCAGCAGTCGGAGGAGAAGCGGACCGAGCCCGCCCCCAGGCGAGCGCCGCACCACACCCGGATGCCGTCGCGCAGTTCGTTGTCCTCGCCGACGACCGCACCGTCTCCGATGACCGCGCCCTCCAACACCGTACGCGCCCCTATGCGCGCTCCCGTGCCGACGAGCGAGTCACGCACGACGGCGCCCGGACCGACGACCGCGCCGTCCAGCACCGTGCTGCCGTGCACCCGGGCCCCCTCCGCGATCACCGCGCCCGCGCCGACCGCCGTACCGCCGGTCAGCTTGGCGCCGGGGGCCACCTGCGCGCCGTCCAGCACCAGCCGCTCGCCGCGGCGGCCGGGCACGGCCGGGGAGGGCGCGTGGCCGAGCACCAGGTCGGCCGAGCCGCGGACGAAGGCCTGCGGGGTGCCGAGGTCGAGCCAGTAGGTGGAGTCGACCATGCCCTGCAGATGGGCGCCTTCGGCGAGCAGCCCGGGAAAGGTCTCGCGCTCGACGGAGACCGGGCGGCCTTCGGGGATGGTGTCGATCACCGACCGGTCGAAGACGTACGCGCCCGCGTTGATCTGGTCGGTGACGATCTCCTCGGGGGTCTGCGGCTTCTCCAGGAAGGCGGTGACCCGGCCGTCGGCGTCGGTGGGGACCAGGCCGAAGGCGCGCGGGTCCGCGACCTTCGTCAGATGGAGGGAGACGTCGGCGCCGGAGGAGGTGTGGGTCTCCACCAGGGCGCGGATGTCGAGGCCGGTGAGGATGTCGCCGTTGAAGACCAGCACCGGGTCGCCGGGGCCGCAGCGGAGCCGGGAGGCGACGTTGCGGATGGCCCCGCCGGTGCCCAGCGGCTCCTCCTCGGTGACGTACTCCAGGTGAAGTCCCAGGTCCGAGCCGTCGCCGAAGTACGGCTCGAAGACCTCGGCCAGGTAGGAGGTGGCGAGTACGACGTGCTCGACCCCGGCCGCGCGGGCACGGGCCAACTGGTGGGTGAGGAAGGGGACTCCCGCCGCCGGGACCATGGGCTTGGGGGTGTGGACCGTCAGCGGCCGCAGCCGGGTTCCCCTGCCCCCGACGAGGAGGATCGCTTCTGTCACCGGTTCTTCTCTGCTTCCTGCTGGGGACCGTGCCTGGTGGCCGGGCCAGTGTAGGCGGCCCGGCCGGCACGGTCCCCGGTGCGGCTGCCGCCGGGGGCCGGGGCCGCGCCGGCGTCGCGGGTGGCGCGGGGCCGGCGCGGTCCGCGCTTCCTGCCGCTACCTGCCCTGCAGCCGGGCCGCGGTGGCCCGGATGGTGCCCAGCCTGGAGTAGAGCCGGTCGCCCGGGCAGCCGGTGACGTAGCCGTCCCGGTGTCCGGAGACGGTGCGGAGCCTGACGGTGGTGCCCTTGGGGTACTTGCCGCCGCCGGAGGTCATGGTGGCGGTGCCGCGCGGGTCGACGCCGTGCAGGCCCAGCTTCCAGGCGACGAGCTTGGAGACGGCGTCCACCGCGGCCGTGGAGGGGTTGGTGCTGTTGTACGAGCCGAGGACGGCGATGCCGGTGCTGTCGTGGTTGAAGCCGTAGGTGTGGGCTCCCATCACCGGGTTGGCCACGCCGCCGGCGCGGCCCTCGTAGATCTTCCCGCACTTGTCGACGAAGAAGTTGTAACCGACGTCCCGCCAGCCGTTGCTCTGGACGTGGTAGCGGTAGATGCCCCGGATGATGGAGGCGGACTGGCCGCACGAGTAGTTGTTGCTCATCGCCGTGTGGTGGACGAAGGCCATCCTGACCGTCTTGGTGTAGAGGAACGGTCCGCGCAGCCGCTCGTCGGCCCCCCACCCCTTGCGGGTGACGATGCCGGGCCGGGGGCCGATGGGGGCGTCGGCGGTGGCCTCCGACCGCCCGGCCTGCCCGGCCTGCCCGGAGGCCCGTACCGCGAGCAGGTCCTCGCCGGCCCCCTGCCGGTCCAGAGCCGGGATCTCCAGGGCTCCGGCCGGGGCGAGCGCGGAGTTCGCCTCGCCCGCGGGGTCCTCCTTCCCGGACTCGGCCGCGGGGTCGTCACCGGGGTGGACCAGGTCCAGGCGCAGCCCCTCGGGCAGCCGGTGCGCCCCGGAGGCGCCCTCCTCCGGCAGGACACGGGCCTGTACGCCGTTGGAGTCGCCCACCCACAGCGGTGCCGTCGCTCCGCGCACCTCGTCCCCGCGGGACTCGGCCGAGTCCGGGTCGGGCCGGTCGGCATGGGTCTCCAGGTCCTGCCAGGACGACCACTCGCCGGTGGCCGCGGACTTGGTGCGCACCTGGATCCGGCCGTGCAGTTCCTCCTCCGGGTCGTCCCAGACCACGCCGAGCAGCGAGAAGGGTTCGACCTCGCGGGCCGGGAGGCCGAGGGACACCGAGTCGGACGAGCCGGGCGGGGTGGTCGTGGGCGGC
>NZ_JAKMAY010000492.1:0-2441 GCF_022015835.1 Streptomyces sp. ICN903
CCCCCGCGACTTCTACGGCACCCCCGGCCCCTACGAGGACGCCGTCCAGGGCTGCCCCCTGTTCGAGGAGAACGGGCCGGAGGACTTCAAGGGCATCGACATCATGCGCACCGTGCGCAGCTTCGACCCCTGCCTGCCGTGCGGCGTCCACATGTACCTCGGCGGCGGGCGCACCCTGCGCCGGACCCACTCGCCCACCTTCGGCCAGGTCTCGTAGCGGGCGGCCGGAGATGCCCTGGGACGACGAGTACGCGCGCGGGCAGGCGGCCCGCGCCGAGGAACTGCTGTCCGCGCTGGAGTCGCTGCCGGACAGCGCGGCGGCCGCCCGTGCCATCGACACCGTCCACACCCTGGTCGGCCTCTACGGGGACTGCCTGGCCCGGATCGTGGACCGCCTGGGCCGGGAGGAGGGCGGCGGCGAAGCGGTGCGCCGGCTGGCCGGCGACGAACTGGTCGGCCATCTGCTGCTGGTGCACGGCCTCCACCCCGACCCGGCCGAGACCCGGGTGCGACGCGCACTGGCCGGCCTGCGGTCGCGGCGGCGGCTCGAGGAAGGCGAGGCGGAGCTGACCGGGATCTCCCAGGAGGAGGTCCGCGTCCGGCTCCGCGCCGGCGGGCGCGGCTGCTCCTCCTCCCCGCAGGCCCTCGAGGCGGCGGTGCGCGAGGCGGTGGCCGCCGCCGCGCCCGAGATCGAGCGGGTGGAGGTGGAGGTCGAGACCGCTCCGGAGCGGGCGCCCACCGCCCTCGTCCCGGTGGACGACCTCTTCCGCCGCCCCGCCCTCGCCGCCGAGCGGGAGGGGTGAGCCGCCGTGTCCGCCCCCATCTCCACACCCCGGCTGCGGCGGCTGGCCCACCGCCCGGCCCGCCTCGGCGGACCGGGAGCGGAGGGTGCACCGTCCGGGCATCAGCGGTGCGACCTGTGCTCCGAGCCGCTGTCCGAGGCACACCGCCACCTGCTGGACGTCCGCGCCGGCGCGGTCTGCTGCGCCTGCCGCGCCTGCTCCCTGCTGTTCGACCGCAAGGAGGCGGGAGGCGCCCACTACCGGCTGCTGCCGCTGCGCAGGACCCGGCTGGACGAGGACGGGTTCGACGACACGCTGTGGGCCTCGCTCGGAGTCCCGGTCGGTCTGGCGTTCTTCACCCGCGACGGCGAAAGCGGCCAGATCACGGCCGGCTACCCCAGCCCGCTGGGTCTGCTGCGCTCCACCGTCGAGGCGGAGCGCTGGCGCGCGGTCCAGGCCTGCGACCCGGCCGTCGCGGCGATGGCCGACGACGTCGAGGCGCTGCTGGTCAACCTGGCGAACGGTGCGCGGGAGCGGTGGATCGTCCCCCTGGACGACTGCTACCGCCTGGCGGCCCTCGTACGCACCCACTGGAAGGGACTGGGCGGCGGACCCGAGGTGTGGCGGCACGTCGGGGACTTCTTCCGGGGTCTTCACCCCGACCCGCCCGCCGGCTCGCCGCACACCGATCCGAACCCCACCGACCTCCCGTCCACCGCATGAAGGAGGCGTCATGGCCCGTATCGCCGTAGGCAAGGCCGATGTGAGGCCCGACAGGGCGGCCCACGTCAAGGGCACCAGGCAGGGCAACCAGAAGGGCTCCTACCGCAAGACCCCCGGGCTCCTGCCCGGCGGCCGCTCCACGGCCCGCCGGTCGACGGGCGTCAACGCCGGACGACGCGACCCGGTGATGCCCGGGATGCCGAACCTCTCCCCGTCATGACGGCGCCGCACGCGAAGCCGGCCGGCGCTCCGTCCCGGCACCTCATCCCGGCCCTCTCCTTCGAGATCGCGGGAGCGGAGCCCGAACGCCACGCCGCCGTGCCCACCCTCCGGTTCGACGTGGAGATCACCCGCACCGGCGGCGGCCCGGTCCGCTCGGTCAGCCTGACCACCGCGATCAGGATCGACGTCACCCGCCGCCACTACGACCAGCGGGCGCGGGCGGCCCTGGCCGAACTGTTCGGCGAACCCGAGCGGTGGGCCACCACCCTGCGCCCGCTGGCCTGGACCCGGACCACGACGGTGGTCCCCCCGTTCGACGAGACCACCACGGTCGGCCTGACGGTGCCGTGCCCCTGCGACGCCGAACTGGCCGTCACCAAGTACCTGCGGGCCGTCCCCGACGGGGAGGTGCCGCTGGACTTCCTCTTCAGCGGCACGGTCTTCTTCGACGGCGGCCAGGGCCGGCTGAGAACGGCCCAGATCTCCTGGGCCGAGGACGCCGGCTACCGGCTGCCCGCCGCCCTGTGGCACACACTGGTCGACCGCTACAGCGGCGGCAGCCCCTGGCTGCGGCTGTCCCGCGAGACCCACGACCGGCTCGACGCCTACCGCGCCCGATGGACGCTGGGCACCCTGGACGACGCCGTCGGCGCCCTGCTGGACCGGGCGGAGGGCCTTCGCGACCGCTCCCCCGCCGCCCCCGACATCCCCAGA
>NZ_JAKMAY010000493.1:0-2441 GCF_022015835.1 Streptomyces sp. ICN903
ATCCAGCGACATCCGGCTCCCCCCGCCTCCCTCGCGGACCCCCGGCTCCGCGACGGCGCGTCAGGAGGCGGACTGTCCGGCGTCCCTGGCCGCCTGGCGCACCAGTGGGACGATCCGCAGCGGCACCGGGTTCTCCATGACGATGGCCGTGGAGGCCCGCACGATGCCCTCGAACCCGACCACCTTGTCGATCACTCGCTGGAGATCGGCGTTGGAGCGGGCCACCAGACGGCAGAGCATGTCGCCGCGGCCGGTGATGGTGTGCAGCTCCAGCACCTCCGGGACGGTCGCCAGATGCGCCCGTACGTCGCGGCCCTGCCCCTGCCGGATCTCCAGCGTGGCGAAGGCGGTGACCGGGTAGCCGATGGCCGCGGGGTCGACGTCGGGCCCGAAGCCGCGGATCACCCCGCTGCCCTGCAGCCGGTCCAGCCGCGCCTGCACGGTGCCCCGGGCCACCCCCAGACGGCGGGACGCCTCCAGCACGCCGATGCGCGGCTCGGCGGCGAGCAGCTCCAGCAGCCGGCCGTCCAGCTCGTCGATGCCCATGGCCTGCCTCCCTGGTGGTCATCCTGTACAGATAGCCCGGACTGACGGGGTGATCACTGTACAGATTGCTCAGTGTTCGCGGGAACTATTGCGCATCTTGTGGAACAGCGGGAGCCTGCGGCCATGACTGAGACCATGCACAACGCCCCCAGCACCGCCCGGCAGGCCGATCCCTTCCCGGTGAAGGGGATGGACGCGGTCGTCTTCGCCGTGGGCAACGCCAAGCAGGCCGCGCACTACTACTCCACGGCCTTCGGCATGAAGCTCGTGGCCTACTCCGGCCCCGAGAACGGCAGCCGCGAGACCGCCTCCTACGTCCTGGAGTCGGGCTCCGCCCGCTTCGTCCTCACGTCAGTCATCAAGCCGGCCACCGAGCGCGGCCGGTTCCTCGCCGAGCATGTCGCCGCGCACGGCGACGGCGTGATCGACCTGTCCATCGAGGTACCGGACGCGCGGGCCGCGTACGCCTACGCGATCGAGCACGGCGCCACCGGCCTGGAGGAGCCCCACGAGGTCGAGGACGAGCACGGCACCGTCGTGCTGGCCGCCATCGCCACCTACGGCGAGACCCGCCACACCCTGGTGGAGCGCTCCGGCTACGACGGCCCCTACCTGCCCGGTTTCACCGCGGCGAAGCCGATCACCGAGCCCGGCCCCCGCTTCTTCCAGGCCATCGACCACTGCGTCGGCAACGTCGAACTGGGGAAGATGGACGAGTGGGTGGCCTTCTACAACAAGGTCATGGGCTTCACCAACATGAAGGAGTTCGTGGGCGACGACATCGCCACCGAGTACTCCGCGCTGATGTCCAAGGTCGTGGCCGACGGGAAGCGCAAGGTGAAGTTCCCGCTCAACGAGCCCGCGATCGCGAAGAAGAAGTCGCAGATCGACGAGTACCTGGAGTTCTACGGCGGCCCGGGCGTGCAGCACATCGCGCTCGCCACCAACGACATCGTCGCCACCGTGCGGGCCATGCGCGCCGCCGGCGTGGAGTTCCTGGACACCCCCGACTCCTACTACGACACCCTGGGCGAGTGGGTCGGCGAGACCCGGGTGCCGATCGAGGAGCTGCGCGAGCTGAAGATCCTCGCCGACCGCGACGAGGACGGCTACCTGCTGCAGATCTTCACCAAGCCGGTCCAGGACCGTCCGACGGTGTTCTTCGAGATGATCGAGCGCCACGGCTCCATGGGCTTCGGCAAGGGCAACTTCAAGGCCCTGTTCGAGGCCATCGAGCGCGAGCAGGAGCGGCGCGGCAACCTCTGAGCCGTCGCTTCCCGCTCCCCGTGCCGCGCGCGGCGCGCGCACGTCCCCGCGGCCCCGCCTCCCTGACGGCGGGGCCGCGGCCCGTCTCCGGGCGCGGCACCGCGCTCCGCCGCCGGACCCGTCATCTGGTGCGGACCACCACGGTGCGCACGATCTTGTCGTGCAGCCCCTGGCGGAAGGGCCTGTCCCAGGTGCACCACAGGTAGGCGAGCGGCACGCACATCGCGTTGTTGATCAGCCCCGCCATCAGATGGCGCCCCAGCGCGGCCCCGAAGCTCACCTGCTCGCCGGTCTCGATGCGCGCCACCTTCAGCCCGCACAGCCGCTTCCCCACGGTGCCGCCGGTGGCGGTGAGGGCGGGGTCGTAGAGGAGGAAGGCGAACAGGAGCGAGAAAATGATGCCGGTGATCGCCAGCCCCTCCGTCACGCCCTCGGGGTCGGTGTCCAGGTGCATGGCGCACGGCACGGTGATTCCGGCCACGATCGCCGCCATGACCAGTGCGTCCACCAGCTTCGCCAGGAAGCGCCTGCCCAGCGGGGCCACCAGCTCCGGCGGCGGACCCGGCAGCGGCGGGGGCGCGTACGCGTACGGCGGGGGCGCATACGCGTACGGCCCGGGGGGACCGGGC
>NZ_JAKMAY010000494.1:0-2422 GCF_022015835.1 Streptomyces sp. ICN903
GGGACCCGCTGCCCGACCCCGCCCCCGGCACCGACTTCCTGGACGGGCTGTGGACCCTGGGCGGCAACGGCGACGCCACCCGGCGCGAGGGCGTCGCCATCCACCTGTACGCCGCCAACGCCCCCATGGAGCGCCGGGTGTTCAGCTCCGCCGACGGCGAGCTGCTGATCGTGCCCGAGCGCGGCGGCCTGCTGCTGCGCACCGAGTTCGGCCTGCTGCGCGCCGAACCGGGCCACATCGCGCTGATCCCCCGCGGGGTCCGCTTCCGCGTCGAGCCGCTGGACGCGGTGGTGCGCGGCTACGTCTGCGAGAACATGGGCCGCCCCTTCGTCCTGCCCGACCTCGGCCCCATCGGCGCCAACGGCCTTGCCAATGCTCGGGACTTCATGGCCCCCACCGCCGCGTACGAGGACGTGGAGGGCCCGGTGGAGGTGGTCAGCAAGTTCTGCGGCGGCCTGTGGACGGCCACCTACGACCACTCCCCCCTGGACGTCGTCGCCTGGCACGGCAACCTGGTGCCCTACGTCTACGACCTGCGCCGCTTCAACGTGATCGGCAGCATCAGCTACGACCACCCCGACCCGTCGATCTTCACCGTCCTCACCTCGCCCTCGGACACCCCGGGCCTGGCGGGCGTGGACTTCGTGGTCTTCGCCCCGCGCTGGCTGGTCGGCGAGGACACCTTCCGGCCGCCGTACTTCCACCGCAACGTGATGAGCGAGTACATGGGCCTGATCGAGGGCGCCTACGACGCCAAGACCGCCGGCCCCGGCGGCTTCGTCCCCGGCGGCGGCTCGCTGCACAACATGATGTCCGCCCACGGCCCGGACCGCGAGACCTTCGACCGGGCCAGCGCCGCCGAGCTGGTCCCGCAGAAGGTGGACGACGGGCTGGCGTTCATGTTCGAGACCCGCTGGCCGGTGACGCTGACCGCCCAGGCGCGCGACGCCGGACACCTCCAGCACGACTACGACGACGTGTGGCAGGGCCTGGAGCGCCACTTCCGGCGGTGATCCGGCGGTGATCCGGGAGTGAGGGGCCGCATCCGAGGGCGATGGCGCGTACCGTGACCCACGACGTACCGCCGCACCGCCGCCGCGTCACGGTGCCGTGACGCGGCGGCCCGGCAACACCCGGCAACCCAGCCTGGCCGTCCGGAGGCCGCCGTGACCACCTTCGCTCCCGACTCGCTCGCGCTGAACCGCAAGCTGCCGCTGTGGTATCAGGTCTCGCAGTCCCTGCGCGCCTCGATACTCGGCCGCTCCCCCGGCGCGCCCCTGCGCCTGCCCACCGAGGAGCGGCTCGCCGAGCACTACGGCGTCAGCGTCCTGACCATGCGCCAGGCGCTCAAGGAACTGGAGAACGAGGGGCTGATCTCCCGGCACCGGCGGCGCGGCACCTTCATCGAGCCGAGCGCCCGCAGCGGGTCCCCCGTGCGTCTGCTCGGCTCGGTGGACGCCATCGTGGCCCAGCAGTCGGGCGAGGAGACGGTGCTGCTGGGGCACGGCGCCGGGCCGGTCCCCGGGGAGCTGGCCGAGTACTTCCCGGACCTCGCCGAGGCGGTGGCCTACCGGCGGCTGCGCCGCGACCGGGAGACGGGCGAGCCGACCAACTGGGCGGAGAACCTCGTCCGTCCCGAACTGGCCGGCCGCATCGACCTGGAGGACCTGGCGCGCTGGCCCATGACGAAGGTGCTGCGCGACGCCGTGGGCGTGCGGATCAGCCGCATCACCGACACCGTCCAGGCGCGGCTGGCCGACCCGGAGACGGCCGAACTGCTCCAGGTGCCGCTGCTCAGCCCGATCCTGCACTACACCGGCGTCACCTACGACGAGAGCGGCCGGGTGGTGGACGTGGCCCGCATCCAATACCGCGGCGACCGCTTCTCCTTCTCCGTCACCGTGGAGGCGGACTGATCCGCGCCGGACCGGTCCACGTCCGTAGCATGCGTGCGGCAGGCCGTACGGGAAGGGCAGCGGGGAGGGAAACGGTGGGTGCCGGGACGGGCGGTGACAGCGGCCAGGACGTTCCGCTCGACGAGCTGATGCCCTGGTCGGTCCGGACGGTCCGGCCGGGCCGGGACTGGGTGACGGCACCGGACGCGGCGTCGCTGCGGTCCCGCTGGGCCGCGCTGCTGCGGGCCTTCGGCGACGAGCGCGCGGAGCTGTTCGTCACCACCCGTGCCCGCACCATCCGCACCACCGTCCCCCGGCTGCCCGGCCCCGCCGCGGACGCGGGCGCCCCCACCGGCCGGCTGGACCGGGAGGACGGGCCGTGCCCGGAGCCGGTGCGGGTGCTGTGCGGGCCTTACGACCGGCAGTGGCTGATACCGGACCACCGCCTGCTCGACGCCGCCCGGCCGGAGCTGTGGCGGGTCGCCGACGAGCGGCAGGTCCTCCTGGTCGAGCCCCCGGCCGCGCCC
>NZ_JAKMAY010000495.1:0-2421 GCF_022015835.1 Streptomyces sp. ICN903
GCCCCCTGCCCTCCCCGGCGGCGGTCACGGGGTGAACCGCTCGCCCCAGGGGCCGTCCGGCAGCAGGGCCGCCAGTACGGAGAGCAGGTGCGGCGGCTCGACCCGGCCGGGCGGCGAGCCCAGGTCCGGCCACGGCACCCAGGCGCACCCCTCCAGCGAGGCCCGCTCGTGGGGGAGCAGGCCGCTCCTCGACACCGCCGGCCGCTCGCCACCGAAGCGGGCGGGGAAGAACAGTTCCGTGCCGGAGTACCGCCGTCCCCTCCACCGCACGTCGCGGTCGACGGGCACCGGTCGGTCCAGGACCGCGGCAGGGTCCAGCCCGGTCTCCTCGGCCAGTTCGCGCCGTGCCGCCTCCAGCGGCGTCTCACCGGGCTCGATGCCGCCGCCGGGCGGTTCCCAGAGCCGTGAACCGTCGTACGGGTCGCGCCACTTCAGCAGGAGGACGCGGTCGGCGGCGTCCAGGCAGACGACCCGCGCGGCGGGCGGACACGCGACCGGGTCCGGCACAGGGCCTGTCGGCCCGTCCGCCGGCCGGCTCGTCACTCGGTCGTCGTGCGGGCGACGGCGCGGGCGATCTTCCTCGCGTCGATGGCCAGTTCCCGCAGCATGCCGCTGATGGGGTTGGTGTAGCCGGTGAAGTACAGGCCCGCGGCGGTCGGCAGCGTACGGGGGCCGCGGGCGCGGGGCAGCCCGCGCTCGTCCAGCACACCGAGGTGGCCCACCATCTCCTCCAGCCCGCGCCGGTAGCCGGTGGCCGCTATGACGGCGTCCGGGGCGATGGTGCTGCCGTCGGCGAGGGTGACCCGGGCCCCGTCGAAGGACTCCACCGCCGCCACCGGCTCTATCCGCCCCCGGCGCACCGCCTTGACGAAACCCGTGTCCTGCACGGGGATCGCGCCCTGCCGCACCCGGGTGTACAGCCCGGTGTCGGGGCGCGGCAGGCCGTGCGACGACAGGTCCGGCAGGGAGACCTTCGCCAGCCCCCGGGCCATGGAGTCCACCACGCGCACCGGCAGCCGCCGCACCGCGATGCCGGTGGCCTGCGCGGGCCAGCCCAGGGTGGAGCGGCGGACGATGTGGGGCGGGGTGCGCACCGCGAGCCGCACCCGCGCCGCGCCGCCCTCGGCCAGGTCCAGGGCTATCTCGGTGCCGGTGTTGCCGGTGCCGACGACCAGCACGTCCCGGCCCTCGTACGGCTGGGCGTCGCGGTAGGAGCGGGCGTGCAGCAGCTCGCCCTCGAACGAGTCGCGCCCGGGCCAGTCGGGCACGCGCGGGGTGTGGTTGTGCCCGGTGGCCACCACGACCACCGGCGCGGCCAGCTCCCGGCCGCCGTTGGCCCGCAGTATCCAGCTTCCGTCGTCGGCCCGGTCGACGCGGTTGACCTCAACGCCCGCGGCGATCTCCAGCCGGTGGTGGAGCGCGTACTCCTCCAGGTAGCGCACCAGGTCGTCCCGGCGCACCCAGCGCCCGTACGAGCGCGGGATCGGCATGCCGGGCAGCGCGGACCGGCGGCGCGTGGTGTGCAGTCGCAGCCGGTCGTAGTGGCCGCGCCAGGAGGCCCCGACGGAGCCGGACCTCTCCAGCACGACGGACCGTATGCCGCGCTCCTTGAGCGCGGCGGCGGTGGCCAGCCCGCCGGGTCCTCCCCCGATGATGTGCACCGGTCTGCTGTCGTCGGACATGTGCATGCCCATGAGTCTATGCCCCGCTTCCTCCCCCGGGCGCCCGGCCTCCGAACGCCGGGACGGCACCGCGGGCCCGGCTTCCCGGGCCGGGGCCGGACAAACCCCGACTCACTCGGCGCTAGAACGGCAGCGACAGCAGGTGCACCGGGCCGGGCGGCCAGCCGGCGCCCTCGCGCAGCGGCGTCCACATGGTGCGCATCGGCATGGTCACCGGCCCGTCGGGCTGGTCGACGCGGACGTGCTCCTCCAACTCCCGCCAGCCCAGGGCCTCGTAGACCGGCATCAGCTCCGGCCAGCAGAACAGCAGGCCGGCGCCGGGGCCCATACCGCGTGCGTGGTCCATCGCCGCGGTGACGACCGCCCGGGCCAGGCCCTGCCCGCGCAGCCCGGGGGCGACGATCACACCGCCCAGGCCCACCGCCTCGGTACGCCGGCCCGCGACGGAGACCGGCACGGTCACCAGACCCGCGTGCGCGACCAGGCGGCCCTCCCGCCGGATGCCGAAGTGCTCCCGCTTGGGCCGCCACGCCATGACCAGCCCCTCGATCTGGTAGGGGTCGGGGACACCCCCGCAGACCTCCTCCCGGTCGGCCCCGGTGAACTCCGGCAGCCGCACCACCGCGAACTGCTCCCCGCACGTCCTCGCGCTCGTCGTCGTCACACCCCGATCCTGCTCCGGCAGGGGGCCCGCCAATCCGAGAGGTGTGCGAAGGGAACGGGGACGGGGGACGGGGAG
>NZ_JAKMAY010000496.1:0-2385 GCF_022015835.1 Streptomyces sp. ICN903
CGCCGGCCGTGCCGGACGCGCCGGCCGCCGACGGACGTGCCCCCGGCCCACGGTGCGGGCCTCGCGACGGCTGGCCGTCGGTCACCAGCGCCAGCGTCAGCACGGTGGCCACGGCCGCGGCCATCACCCCCGCCGTCACACCCGCCTTGGCGGTCGATCCCAGCCCGTCGAACACCGCGGCCCCGCTGCCGGCCGCACCGTCCACGCCTCCGGCCGCCGTGGCCGGGCCCACCGTCCCGGCCACGGGGTACGTCCATGCCGAACGCGCCCCCGCCGGACACGCCTCCGCGGCGCCTCCTTCCTCCGCGCAACCCTGCGCCGCGTACACCTGCGCCGAACCCACCGCCGGGTACGGCGAGTACACGTCCGCGCCCCAGCCCACGACCGCCGACGGCAGCACCACCCGGAGCCGTTCGCAGGCGTCCCTGGCGCCCAGCGCCGCCGACCGGCAGTCGGCGCACCGCTCCAGATGACGGCGCAGCCCCCGGTCCGCCCGGGCCCGCAGCCCTCCGCGCACATACGTCCCCAGCCGGTCGGCACGGCGTGCGCATTCACCGCCCGCCGCCCGCGTCCCGGCGGTGCGCAACGTGAGGTAGGACTGCTGCAACCCCTCCCTCGCCCGCTGCGCCAGCACCGCCACCGCGTCCTCCGCCATGCCCAGCAGCGGCGTGACCTGCTGCGGCGGCTCCTCCTCGATCACGGTGTGCCACAGCACCACCTGCCACCGCTCGGGCAGATCGCGGAAGGCGCGCACCGCGGTGGACCGCTCGGCCCTCCGCATGGCCCGCACGTCCGCGTTCGCCACGAAGGCCCCTTCGCCACCCGGCGAATCGGCCGCCGCCGCGAAGACCGCGAAGTCCTCGACGAGCAGATCCCAGCCGCTCGTCCCCGCCCAGGCCGCCGCCACATCCCGGACCGCCGCCAGCAGATGGGTGCGCACCGCCGTGTCCGGCCCCGCACCGCCGCGCACGGCCAGCAGCGTGCGCGCGAAGACCTCGTCCGTCAGGTCGTTCGCGGTCGCCGTGTCCCGGCAGCAGTGGCGTACGTAGCGGCGCACCGCGCCGGCATGCCGCCGGTACAGCTCCTCGTACGCCCGGGTGTCCCCGCCGCGCATCCGCGACACCAGCTCCGCGTCGCCGGGCACGGCGTCAACCGCTCCCCCGGCCTCCTCCGCTCCGTCCACACCCTGTGGACCGCGCGGCTCCCCCCGCCCGTCAGCACCCAAAGCGAGAACCCCCGTACACACAGTCGCCACCGAACACCGGCAAAGCGTGTCACGGCGAGGGCCGCGCATTCCCGGCCGTGCGCCTCAATCACCCGTCCGGGGCGGGAAACCGCGAAACGGTACGCACACGGCGCCCGTACGAGGTATGGAGGTACGGGAGTCGAACGGCGGCTGCGTGAATCTGGCCGAAAAACGCTGCTCCGCCGCCGCGCCACCGGCGTCCCGGGCCCCGCCTCAGGCCCCCACAGGCTTGGCGTACCGCGGCCTGAGCCCCTCCAGCAGGATGTCGAGCAGCCGCGCCGAGGCCGCGGCCTGCTGCACCGCGTCCGGCAGGGACGGCGCCGCCGTGGCTATCACCAGCAGTATGTCCGCGACCGTCACATCGGACCTCAGTTCACCGGCGGCCTGCGCCCGCTCCACCAAGCGCCCGACGACATCGAGCAGTTCGAGGACGCCCGCGTCGTCCTCGGCGTTTCCGGCGTTCTCTTTCTCCCCGGTGCTTACGGCCTTCTCCCGCTCCCGGCCGGCCCGGCCGTCCACCAGCCGCAACCCGGCCTGCCCGTGCCCACCGCCCTGCGGCGTACGCTCTCCCCCCGGGCCGGCGCCCATGTCCCCGGCGGCCCCGCCCGGCCCGTCGGCGAACGACCCGACCCGCAGTATTCGAGGCGGCAGCAGCCGCCCGGCACCCGAATCCACCGAGGTGCGCAGGAACCGGGAGAGCGCCGACCACGGCTCCTCCTCCTGCCCCAGCGCCTCTCTGGCCTGCTCGGTCAGCCGCGCCGTCTCCTCCTGCGCTATGCGCCGCACCAGTACGTCCTTGCTGGGAAAACGCCGGTAGACCGTGCCGACCCCGACCCGCGCCCGGCGCGCGACGTCCTCCATCGGAGCGCCGTAGCCCAGCTCGCCGAAGACCTCGCGGGCGGCGCGCAGTACATGCTCCAGATTGCGCTGGGCGTCGACCCGCAGCGGGGTCGTACGCCTGCTCCCCCTGACGCTCCCCCCGTCGGCCGCGCGCGTGGCCCCGCGGCCTCCGCCCGCCGGGACCGCCCCGTTCACCGGGCCCGCCCCGCCGTCCGCGGAAGAGTCGGAGATGACGGCGGTAGACCAGCGAGAGCCCTGAATGCCCTGAATATGCATGTTGTATTCCCCCGGTTGTATGG
>NZ_JAKMAY010000497.1:0-2384 GCF_022015835.1 Streptomyces sp. ICN903
ACCGCGGCCGGCCCCCGCGGCCGCTCCCCCACCGCGGCCGGCGCCTCAGCCGGTGCGGCTGAGCAAGGTCACCCTGACCAAGGAGGCGCCCACGGTCTCCCTGGCCAAACAGGGCGGCACCTCCGGCGCGATGCGCGTCAACCTCGACTGGCGGACGCGCAGGCAGCCCGGGGGCTGGGGGAGCAGGCTGAGCCGGGCCCTGGCGCCGCAGACCGGCCTCGACCTGGACCTGTGCGCCCTGTACGAGCTCACCGACGGCACCAAGGGAGTCGTCCAGGCCCTCGGCAACGCCTTCGGCGCGCTGCACCGGCCGCCGTACGTCCACCTCGACGGCGACGACCGCACCGGCGCCGTGGAGACCGGCGAGAACCTCACGATCAACCTCGACCACAGGGAGAGGATCCGGCGGATCCTGATCTTCGTCACGATCTACGAGGGCGCCCGCAGTTTCGCGGGTCTCAACGCCACGGTGACGCTCACACCCCAGCACGGCGCGCCCGTCGGCTTCTCCCTCGACGAGTGCGACCTCCCCTCCACCGTCTGCGCCCTGGCGCTGATCACCAACCACGGGGGCGACCTCGTCGTCCGGCGGGAGTCGCGCTTCCTGGTGCCCGAGCGCGGGGTGAGCCCGCAGCGGACGGTGGACCAGGCCTACGGCTGGGGCATGCGGTGGACGCCCGGCCGCAAGTGACCCCCCGGCGGCCTCCCGCGCGCGAGGCCGCCCGGGCCGTCCGATGGGCGCCGCGTCCGCCCGTGCCCGTACGCTGTGATCCGTGAGAATCGCGCTTGTGGACTCCGGGATCGGGTTGCTGGCCGCCGCGGCCGCGGTACGGCGTGCGAGACCCGACGCCGACCTCGTCCTGTCCTCCGCCCCCGACAGCATGCCCTGGGGGCCGCGGACCGCCGACGACATCGCCGCCCGCGCCCTGGACTGCGCGCGGGCGGCCGCCGCGTACGGGCCCGACGCGCTCATCGTCGCCTGCAACACCGCTTCCGTGCACGCCCTGGAGGTGCTGCGCGCCGAACTGGAGCCGGCGGTGCCGGTCGTCGGCACGGTCCCGGCCGTCAAACCGGCCGCCGCCGCGGGCGGCCCCCTGGCCGTCTGGGCCACCCCCGCCACCACCGGCAGTCCCTACCAGCGCCGCCTCATCACCCGGTTCGGCAACGGCGCCGAGATCACCGAGGTGCCCTGCCACGGGCTGGCCGACGCCGTGGAGAAGGGGGACGAGGCCGCCGTCGACGCGGCCGTCGCCGCGGCCGCCGCCCTCACCCCGCGCGCGGTGCGGTCCGTGGTGCTGGGCTGCACCCACTACGAGCTGGTCGCCGAGCGCATCCGAGCCGCCGTCCGCTCCCCACTGGCCCCCGAGCCGGCGCTGTACGGCTCGGCCGCCGCGGTCGCCGCCCAGGCACTGCGGCGCATCGGCGCGGAACCGGACCCGCAGGCGCCCTCCACCGGCACCCTGACCGTCCTGCACAGCGGCAGGCCCACCGGGCTGTCCGGCCCCGCGCGCGGCTACGCCGAGGGGCGGCTGCTGGCGGCGGAGCGCGCCGTACGGACCGGCTGAGCGGGAGGCCGAGCCGGGCGGCCGGCCGGGGACGGCCGAACGTCCGCCACCCGACCGGCCCACCGCCGCCCGTGTCCCCGCGGGCCGCCGCGCGGCCGCCTACGGGACGTCCCAGCCCTCCCCGGCGGTCGCCAGCCCCACCAGCAGCCCCGCGCCCATGGTGACCTGGCTGAAGCTCAGGGCGTTGCCCACGCTCGCCACCGCGGCCAGCCCCGTGAGCGCCACGCCCGCCGTCAGCACCACCGGTGTCGGGCGAGGTGACCGGTACAGCGCGAGCAGCACCCAGCCGAAGGCGGCGCCCATCAGCAGCACACCGGGCACCCCCTGCTCGGCCGCCGTCTGCAGCGGCGCCGAGTGCGGCTTGCCGTCCGGGGCGGCGCCCTGATCGACGGCCCGGTTCAGGGCGCCGAACCGGTCGGGCCCCGCGCCGCGCACCGGATGCTCCGCCGCGAGCGCCGCCGCCTCCCGCCACAGCACGATCCGCTGCGTGGTGAGCACCTCCCGGAGCGGCTTCTCCAGCGCCGGCGGCCCCGCGCCGCCGGCCACCGCCCAGACGGCGCCCACCACGGCCGCGGCCACCGCCGCCAGCGCGGCCAGCGCCGCCAGTCTGCCGCGCGCCCGGCCCGCGACCTGCGAGCACAGCAGCACCCCGAGCGCCGCGCCGCACCCTGCGGGCGATCCGGTGGCCAGCGCCGCCGCCGCGACCGCCAGGGCCAGTACGTGCATCAGCCGCCGCGACCGCGCGTTTCTCGCCGCCCACGCGGCGCAGCACGCCGCGCCCGCCGCCAGCACCGCCAGCGCGGCCTCGGCGCCCGCCCG
>NZ_JAKMAY010000498.1:0-2381 GCF_022015835.1 Streptomyces sp. ICN903
CCCGGGCCCCGCAGGAATCCGCACCGCCCCCGCACGAACCCGCACCGGCGGCACGGCAGCCCGACCGGCTCCCACCCTCCGGCCACCGCCGTGGCCACCGCCGTGGCAACGGCAACGCCCGCGGCAGGGGCGGCTCCCGCCGCGCCCCGCGCGGCCGGGCCGCCGCACCGGGGGCGGCCGTGCGCGGCAGGACCCCCAGGGCCGTACGCACCCCCACCGTGCTCCAGATGGAGGCGGTCGAGTGCGGCGCCGCCGCGCTGGCCATGGTGCTCGGCCACCACGGCCGCTTCGTCCCCCTGGAGGAGCTGCGCATCGCCTGCGGTGTCTCCCGCGACGGTTCCCGCGCCGGAAACATCCTCAAGGCAGCCCGCGGCTACGGGCTGCGGGCCAAGGGCATGCAGATGGACCTCGCGGCGCTCGCCGAACTGCGCGGACCGGCCATCCTCTTCTGGGAGTTCAACCACTACGTCGTCTACGACGGCATGGGCCGCCGTCTGGGCCGCCGCGGCGTGTACGTCAACGACCCCGGCAAGGGGCGGCGGTTCGTCCCCCTGGAGGAGTTCGACACCAGCTTCACCGGCGTCGTCCTCACCTTCGAGCCCGACGCGGGCTTCCGCGGCGGCGGCCGCAGGCCCGGCGTCCTGGGCGCCATGCCCGCCCGGCTGCGCGGCACCCGCGGCACCCTGCTGGCGGCCGTGCTCGCCAGCCTGCTGCTGGTGGCCGTCGGCGCGACGGTGCCCGCGCTGAGCCGTACCTACATCGACATGTTCCTCATCGGGGGGCAGTCCTCGCTGCTGGGCGTGCTCTTCGCGTCGATGGCGGCCGCCCTGGTGCTCACCGCCGTCCTCACCGGGATCCAGCAGGCCAATCTGCTGCGCGGGCACATCATCTCCTCCACCCTGGCCAGTGCCCGCTTCTTCCGGCACCTGCTGCGCCTGCCGGTCTCCTTCTTCACCCAGCGGAACCCGGCCGACCTCGTCCAGCGGCTGCAGTCCAACGACACGGTCGCCGAGACCCTCGCCCGCGACCTGGCCGCCGCCGGCGTGGACGCCGTGGTGGTCGTGCTCTACGCGGTGCTGCTGTGGACCTACGACCCGCAGCTGACCGTCGTCGGGGTCGGCGTGGCACTGCTCAACGTGGTGGCCATGCGCGTCGTGCTCCGTCTGCGCTCCACCGGCACCCAGAAGCTGCGCGCCGACCTCGCCCGGCTGACCAACACCTCCTACAGCGGCCTCCAGCTCATCGAGACCATGAAGGCCACCGGCGGTGAGCAGGGTTTCTTCCGCCGCTGGGCCGGTCAGCACGCGGCCACCCTCGACGTGCAGCAGCGGCTGGGCGTGCCAAGCGCGTGGCTGGCGGTCGCCGCGCCCGCGCTGGCCACGCTCAACAGCGCGCTGATCCTGATGATCGGCGGGCTGCGGGCGGTCGAGGGGCATCTGACGGTCGGTCTGCTCGTCGCCTTCCAGACCCTGATGACCAGCTTCACCGCGCCGATCACCCGCCTCAACGGGGTGGCGGGGCGGATCCAGGACTTCGCGGCCGACGTCGCCCGCCTGCGGGACGTGGAGAACTTCCCCGTCGACCCGCTCTACACGCGGCGCGAGCCCGTCCCCAGCACCCGGCGCCTGACGGGCCATGTGGAGCTGGAGGGCATCACCTTCGGCTACAGCCCTCTGGACCCGCCGCTGCTGAAGGGTTTCTCGCTCACGGTCGGCCCCGGCCGGCAGGTCGCGCTCGTCGGCGGCTCCGGCAGCGGCAAGTCCACCGTCTCCCGGCTGATCTCGGGCCTGCACACCCCCTGGGAGGGGACCGTCCGCATCGACGGGATGCGGCTGGAGGACATCCCGCGCGGCGCGCTGGCGGCGTCGGTGTCCTTCGTCGACCAGGAGGTCTTCCTCTTCGAGGGCACCGTCCGGGACAACGTCGCGCTGTGGGATCCCTCCATCCCGGACGAGGCCGTGGTCGCGGCCCTGAAGGACGCCGCCGTCCACGACGTGGTCGCCCGCCGCCCCGGCGGCATCCACAGCCGGGTCGAGCAGGGCGGCCGCAACCTCTCCGGCGGCCAGCGCCAGCGGCTGGAGATCGCCCGGGCACTGGTGCGCCGCCCCAGCGTCCTGGTCCTGGACGAGGTGACCAGCGCGCTGGACGCGGTGACCGAGCAGACCATCATCGACAACCTGCGGCGGCGCGGCTGCGCCTGCGTGGTGATCGCCCACCGCCTGAGCACGGTGCGCGACAGCGACGAGATCGTGGTGCTCGACCGGGGCGCGGTCGTGGAGCGCGGCCGCCACGAGGACCTGGTCGCGGCCGGCGGGCCGTACGCCGAACTGGTCAGGGAGCACTGAGTTGACGACCCCTCACGCCCCGTACGCCCCCGACGC
>NZ_JAKMAY010000499.1:0-2375 GCF_022015835.1 Streptomyces sp. ICN903
CCCGCCTGCTGGGCCCCGCCCTCAGCCGCCGCTACTGGCAGCTGGCCTTCCTCACCCTCGGCTTCCCGCTCATCGCCAACGCCTGGGGCTGGATCTTCACCGAGATGGGCCGCCAGCCCTGGGTCGTCTACGGCCTGCTGCGCACCTCCGACGCCGTCTCCCCCGGCGTCTCCCAGGCCGAGGTGCTGATCTCGATGACCGTCTTCACCCTCCTGTACGCGGTCCTCGCCGTGATCGAGGTGAGGCTCCTGGCCAAGTACGTCAAGGCCGGACCGCCCGAGCTCACCGAGGCCGACCTCGACCCGCCCACCCGGATCGGCGGCCACGACAAGGACGACGCCGACCGCCCCATGGCCTTCTCCTACTAGGTCCGACCGAGGTTTCCCGATGGAACTCCACGACGTCTGGTTCGTCCTGATCGCCGTCCTGTGGACCGGCTACTTCTTCCTGGAGGGCTTCGACTTCGGAGTCGGCGTCCTCACCCGGCCGCTGGCCCGCGACCGCCGCGAGCGCCGCGTACTGATCAACACCATCGGCCCGGTCTGGGACGGCAACGAGGTCTGGCTGCTGACGGCCGGCGGCGCCACCTTCGCCGCCTTCCCCGACTGGTACGCCACCCTCTTCTCCGGCTTCTACCTGCCCCTCCTGATCATCCTCGTCTGCCTGATCATCCGCGGCGTCGCCTTCGAGTACCGCGCCAAGCGGCCCGAGGAGAAGTGGCAGACCAACTGGGAGCGCGCCATCTTCTGGACCTCCCTGATCCCCGCCTTCCTGTGGGGCGTGGCCTTCGCCAACATCGTCCGCGGCGTCGCCATCGACGCGAACAAGGAGTACACCGGCGGCCTGCTGGACCTGCTGAACCCCTACGCCCTGCTCGGCGGCGCGACGACCCTCGCCCTGTTCACCTTCCACGGCGCCGTCTTCACCGCCCTGAAGACCGTCGGCGACATCCGCGTCCGGGCCCGCGCCCTCGCCGTACGCCTGGGCCTGCTCACCGCCGCCCTCGCCGTCGCCTTCCTCGGCCGGACCCAGCTCGACCGCGGCGACACCGCCACCCTGATCGCCCTGGCCGTCGCCGCGCTCGCCCTGCTCGCGGCAGTCCGCGCGATCGCCGCCGGACGCGAGGGCTGGTCCTTCACCCTCTCCGGCGCCACCGTCGTCGCGGCCGTCGCCATGCTCTTCCTCGCGCTCTACCCGAACGTCATGCCCTCCACGCTCGACCCCGCCTGGAGCCTGACGGTCACCAACTCCGCCTCCTCCCCCTACACCCTGACGATCATGACCTGGCTGGCCGCCCTGGCCACTCCGCTCGTGCTCCTCTACCAGGGCTGGACATACTGGGTGTTCCGCAAGCGCATCGGCACCCAGCACATCGCGGACACCCCACACCCGGAACCGGAAACCACCCGCACATGAAGCCCGTCGACCCCCGCCTGCTCCGGTACGCCCGCACCACCCGCGTCTTCCTCGCGGCCACCGTGGTGCTGGGTCTGGCCGGAGCGGGCCTGGTCATCGCCCAGGCCGTGCTCATCGCCGAGATCGTCGTACGGGCCTTCCAGCACCGCACACCCCCCACCGAACTCACCACCCCCCTCGTCCTCCTCGCCGCCGTCTCCCTCGGCCGCGCCCTGGTCGCCTGGCTCACCGAACTGGCCGCCCACCGCTCCTCCGCGGCGGTCAAGTCCGAACTGCGCCTGCGCCTGCTCACCCACGCCACCGCCCTCGGCCCCGCCCGCCTGGACAAGCCCACCGGCGAACTGGCCAACCTCGCCACCCGCGGCATCGACGCCCTCGACGACTACTTCGCCCGCTACCTCCCCCAGCTCGCGCTGGCCGTCGTCGTCCCCGCCGCCCTGATCGCGCGCATCCTCACCGACGACTGGATCTCGGCGGCGACCATCGCCGTCACCCTCCCCCTGATCCCGGTCTTCATGGTCCTGATCGGCTGGGCGACCCAGGCCCGCACGGACCGCCAGTGGCGCCTGCTGTCCCGCCTGTCCGGCCACTTCCTCGACGTCGTCGCCGGCCTGCCCACCCTCAAGGTCTTCGGCCGGGCCAAGGCCCAGGCCGAGAACATCCGCGCCATCACCGCCGACTACCGCCGCGCCACCCTGCGCACCCTGCGGATCGCGTTCCTCTCCTCCTTCGCCCTCGAACTGCTCTCGACGATCTCCGTCGCCCTCGTCGCCGTCGGCATCGGCATGCGCCTGGTCCACGGCGAACTCGACCTCTACACCGGCCTGGTCGTGCTGATCCTCGCCCCCGAGGCGTACCTCCCCCTGCGCCAGGTCGGCGTCCACTACCACGCCGCCGCCGAGGGCCTCGCCGCGGCGGAGGACGTCTTCTCCACCCTCGAAACCGACGCCCCCGCCCCC
>NZ_JAKMAY010000005.1:0-49512 GCF_022015835.1 Streptomyces sp. ICN903
GGGGCACGGGCGGCGTGGGGGGCGCCGGGCTCACCGCAGCACCTTCCGCATGTCGTGGACGGCCTGCCAGGTGCCGCGCCAGGTGCCGGTGACCTTCGAGCGGCCCGTGCGCGGCCGGTAGGGGACCTCCGCCTCCCGCACCCGCCATCCGGCGTCGGCCGCGCGCACCACCATCTGCAGGGGGTAGCCGCTGCGCCGGTCGGTCAGGCCCAGCTCCAGCAGGGCGAGGCGCCGGGCCGCCCGCAGCGGGCCCAGATCGCGGAGCCGCAGTCCCGTGCGCCGGCGCACCATCCGGGCCAGCGCCAGGTTCCCGGCCCGGGCGTGCAGCGGCCAGGCGCCGCGTCCGACGGGTCTGCGGCGAGCCAGGACGAGGTCGGCCTCGCCCTTGCGCACGGGTGCGGCGATCCGTTCGGCCGCGCCGGGGTCGAGTGAGGCGTCGCAGTCGCAGAAGGCGACGATCTCGGCCTCGGCGGCGAGCAGTCCGGTGTGGCAGGCGGCGCCGAAGCCGCGGCGCGGCTCGTGCACCACACGCGCCCCGAGCTCGCGGGCGACATCGGCCGAGCCGTCCGTCGAGCCGTTGTCGACGACGACGGCCCGCCAGCCGTCGGGAATCCGGGGCAGCACCCAGGGCAGTGCCCGGGCCTCGTTCAGACAGGGCAGCACGATCTCCCCGCGAAGGGCTGTGGGGTGGGTCATCCGCCTCACCTTACGAGAGCAATACGGTCATTTCGGTCATCGGGCACGGCGAAACGCGGCCGCCGACCACCGCAGCACCGCGCGCCCGCCGACGGCCCGGCGGTCACCGGCTCAAGGGGCCACCGCCTCAGGGGGTCACCGTGCCGACCGCGGCCGCCCCCGGCACCTGCGCCGTCACCCGCTCCGGCGGTCCTCCCGAAGGCCCCCGCAGCGGCTCCTTGGCGAAACGCGCCATCCCCTCGGCGAAACCCACCTCCGGCTTCCAGCCCAGCTCCCGGCGCAGCCGCTCCGAGGACGCGGTGATGTGCCGTACGTCCCCCAGCCGGTACTCCCCCGTCACCACCGGCTCGGGCCCGCCGAAGGCCGCCGCCAGCGCCCGGGCGGCCTCGCCGACGGTGTGCGGTTCGCCGCTGCCGGTGTTGTACGCGCGCAGCGACCCCCCGGGCCGCTCGCCGAGCGCCTCCAGGGCCGCGACGTTGGCCGCCGCGACATCGCCGACGTGGACGAAGTCCCGGCGCTGCGCACCGTCCTCGTACACCCTGGGCGGCTCGCCGCGCTCGAGCGCGGAGCGGAAGAAGGAGGCGACCCCCGCGTAGGGGGTGTCGCGGGGCATCCCGTAGCCGTAGACGTTGTGGTAGCGCAGACTGACGGCCCGTCCGCCGGTGGCACGGGCCCACACCGCCGCCAGGTGCTCCTGCGCCAGTTTGGTGGCGGCGTAGACGTTGCGCGGGTCGGCGGGGGCGTCCTCCCCGACCAGGCCGGGTTCCAGGGCGGCACCGCACTCCGGGCAGGGCGGCTCGAAGCGGCCCGCCTCCAGGTCGCGCGGCGGGCGGGGCCCGGGCCGCACCTCCCCGTGGCGGGGGCAGAGGTACCGCCCCTCCCCGTACACCACCATCGACCCGGCCAGCACCAGGCGCCCCACCCCGGCCCGGGCCATCTCCGCCAGCAGTACGGCGGTGCCCAGGTCGTTGGCGCCCACGTACGCGGGGGCGTCCGCGAAGTCCCTGCCCAGGCCGACCATCGCGGCCTGGTGGCAGACCGCGTCCACCCCGCGCAGGGCCCGCGCCACCGCCTCGGCGTCGCGGACGTCCGCCCTCACCCCGCTCCCGCCGGCCTTGGCGTCGCAGGTGGTGTCGGCAGCGGTGTCGAGCACCACGGGCTCATGGCCGGCGTCCCGCAGGGCCTCGACGACATGCGAGCCGATGAAGCCGGCTCCTCCGGTGACCAGTACGCGCATGAGGGCACGCTAGGACCGCTTCCGGCGCGGCGCCCGTCACCGGCCGGGCGCGTCAGCGATCCGAGGGAGAGGCGGTGCCCATGCCCACCCGTACGGAGCAACGGGTGTGTGATCGACCATGCCCGCCCGCCGCTTCTGGCCATCCGGGTGCGGTCCTGCCAGGATCCCTGCCATGGCCAACGATCTCCTGCGTGATGTGTATGTCGTCGATGCGGTGCGCACCCCGATCGGCCGGTACGGCGGGGCACTGGCCGGGGTACGCCCCGACGACCTGGCCGCCCATGTCATCCGCGCCCTGGTCGACCGCACCCCCGACCTCGACCCCGCCCGGATCGACGACGTCGTCTTCGGCAACGCCAACGGCGCCGGCGAGGAGAACCGCAACGTCGCCCGTATGGCCGCCCTCCTGGCCGGCCTCCCGGTCACCGTCCCCGGTGTGACCGTCAACCGGCTGTGCGCCTCCGGTCTGGAGGCCGTCCTCCACGCGGCCCGCGCCATCGCCTGCGGCGACGCCTCCGTCGCCATCGCCGGCGGTGTGGAGTCCATGTCCCGGGCCCCCTGGGTGCTGCCCAAGCCCGAACGCGGCTTCCCGGCCGGTCACCAGCAGATGTACTCCACCACCCTGGGCTGGCGCATGACCAACCCCGCCATGCCCCCCGAATGGACCGTCTCCCTGGGCGAGGGCGCCGAGCAGGTCGCCGACAAGCACGCCGTCACCCGCGAGGCCCAGGACGCCTACGCGCTGGCCAGCCACCGCAAGGCCGCCGCCGCATGGGCGGACGGCGCCCACGACGCCCAGACCGTACCCGTTCCCGGCACCGACCTGGCCCGTGACGAGTCCATCCGCGAGACCACCTCGATGGACGCGCTGGCCAAGCTCAAGCCCGCCTTCCGCGCCGACGGCGGCACCGTCACCGCCGGCAACTCCTCTCCCCTCAACGACGGCGCCGCCGCACTCCTGCTCACCGACGAGGCCGGCCTGAAGGCCACCGGCCGCACCCCCCTGGCCCGCATCGGCGCCTCCGCCACCACCGCCGTCGAACCCAACCTCTTCGGCCTCGGCCCCGTCCAGGCCGTGACCCGCGCGCTGGACAGGGCCGGCCGCGCCTTCCGCGACCTGGACGTCGTCGAACTCAACGAGGCTTTCGCCGCCCAGGTCCTGGGCTGCCTGGCCGAATGGCCCGACCTCGACCCCGCCGTCGTCAACCCCCACGGCGGCGCCATCGCCCTCGGCCACCCGCTGGGCGCCTCCGGTGCCCGCCTGGCCGGTGCCGTCGCCCACCACCTGGCCGCCACCGGCGCCCGCACCGGCCTCGCCGCCCTGTGCATCGGCGTCGGCCAGGGGCAGGCCCTGGTACTGGAGCGCTGAGCGGACCCGTACGGCCGTACGCCCGGCCGTACGCCCACTCACGCGACCGCGTGTCCTGCCACCGGGGCCCGCCGCATGACGGCGGGCCCCGGTGGTACACGTGGCCGCCATGGAGTGGGAATGGTTCGCGGCACCCGACTACTGGCTGAGCCGCCTGGTCCTCCAGCGGGGCCTGGCCGCCGTCTACCTCGTCGCCTTCGTCTCGGCGGCGCTGCAGTTCCGGGCGCTGCTCGGCGAGCGCGGTCTGACGCCGGTGCCGGACTTCCTGCGCCGGGTGTCCTTCCGCGACTCCCCCAGCCTGTTCCACCTGCGCTACTCCGACCGGCTCTTCGCCTCCGCGGCCTGGCTGGGCGCGGCGCTGTCGGCGGCGGTGCTGCTGGGCGCGGCCGACCGGGTGCCGCTGGCGGTGTCCATGGCGATGTGGGCGCTGCTGTGGGTGCTGTACCTGTCGATCGTGAACGTCGGCCAGACCTGGTACGCGTTCGGCTGGGAGTCGCTGCTGCTGGAGGCCGGCTTCCTGGCCGTCTTCCTCGGCAACGCCGACGTCGCCCCGCCACTGCTCACCCTCGTCCTGCTGCGCTGGCTGCTGTTCCGGGTGGAGTTCGGCGCGGGGCTGATCAAGTGGCGCGGCGACCTGTGCTGGCGCAGGCTGACCTGCCTGGACTACCACCACGAGACCCAGCCGATGCCGGGCCCGCTGAGCTGGTTCTTCCACCGGCTGCCGCGCCCGCTGCACCGGGTGGAGGCGGCCGCCAACCACGTCACCCAGCTCGTCGTCCCCTTCCTGCTGTTCCTCCCCCAGCCGGTGGCGAGCGCCGCCGGACTGGCCGTGGTCGTCACCCAGCTGTGGCTGGTGGCGTCCGGCAACTTCGCCTGGCTCAACTGGCTGACGGCCCTGCTGGCCTTCTCCGCCATCGACGGCTCCGCGGTCGCCGGCGCCCCCGCCCACGGCCCCACGCCCCTGTGGTTCGGTGCCGCCGTCATCGCCGTGACCGCTCTGGTGGCGGTGCTCAGCTACCGGCCCGCGCGCAATCTGCTCTCGCGCCGCCAGCGGATGAACGCCTCCTTCGACCGGCTCCACCTGGTCAACACCTACGGCGCCTTCGGCAGCGTGACGCGCGTGCGGCACGAGGTGGTGATCGAGGGCACCGACGAGGAGCGGATCACCGATGCCACACGCTGGCGGGAGTACGGCTTCAGGGGCAAGCCGGGGGACGTGCGCCGGCTGCCGCGCCAGTACGCGCCGTACCACCTGAGGCTGGACTGGCTGATGTGGTTCGCCGCGCTCTCGCCCTCCTACGCGGCCCCCTGGTTCGCCCGGCTGCTGCACAGGCTGCTGGAGAACGACCCCGACACCCTGCGGCTGCTGCGCTCCAACCCCTTCCCCGGCGCCCCTCCCGTCCACGTACGGGCCCTGCTGTACCGCTACCGCTTCACCACCTGGCGGGAGCTGCGCTCCACCGGGGCGTGGTGGGACCGCGAGCTGATCGGCCCCTACGGGCCGCCGGTCTCCCGGCGGCCCGCGGACACTGATTCGAGCGCGGACGGGGAAACGGACACCGACACGGACGCGGAGGCGCCGTGAGGGCGGCCGTCAGCCGCGCAGCCGGGCCGTCTCGGGCGAGGCGGTGTCCAGCGGCACCGACCAGGCGTCCAGCACGCCGAGCTGGACGGCCTGCCGCCGCAGTACGGCGTCCAGCGCCCAGTCGGCGGCCACCCGGATCCGGTTGCCCGGCATCGCGGCGAGGTGGTAACCGCGGGTGACGAGGTTGGCGACCGGGCCGGACAGCGGGATGCCGAAGGGGTTGGCCGCGGCCTGCACCCCGCCCAGGTCCACGACGAAGCCCAGGTCGCTGTGCTTGTACGGGCGGCGGGTGCCGACCCCGTAGGAGGCCATGACGTTGTTCGCGGCCGTCTTGCCCTGCCGGTGGGCGTGCTGGGCGGTCATCGCCGTGTACTGGCCGGGGTTGGTCAGGTCCGGCACCGCCGCGGCGTCGCCGCAGGCGAACACCTCGGGGCGGCCGGGGACGTTCAGGTACTCGTCTACGATCAGCCGCCCCTTCTCGGTCGGCAGACCGAGCTGCTCCACCAGCGGGTCGGGCCGCACCCCGACACACCAGATCAGCGACCGGGTGGGGACGAACTCCCCGGTGTCCAGGAGGACGCCGTCCTTGGTGGCCTCCTTCACCGAGGTCCCGGTGCGCACCTCCACCCCGCGTTTGCGCAGCACCCGGTCGGCGGTCTGCGCCAGCTTCTCGTCCAGCCCCGGCAGCACCCGGTCCGCGATGTCCAGCAGCATCCAGCGGGGCCGGGCGTCGGCCCGCATCCCTGTGGCACTGCGGGCGTGCTGGCGGGCCAGGGAGTCGGTGAACATCTTGCCGTGGGCGGCCACCTCGGTACCGGTATAGCCCGCGCCGACGACCACGAAGGTGGTGCGCGCCCGGCACTCCTCCGGATCCTCGGCGTTGGCGGCGAGGGCGACCTGCCGGCTGATGTGGTCGCGCAGGTACAGAGCCTCCGGCATGCCCCGGAACCCGACCGCGTGCTCGGCCACCCCGGGGATGGGCAGCAGCTTGTTCACGCTTCCGACGGTGAGGACGAGCCGGTCGTAGCCCAGACTCTTCTCGGCCCCCTCGGGGTCGGTGTAGGTGATCGAACGCCCGTCGAGGTCCACGCCGTGCACCTCTCCCAGCACCAGCCGCACCTTCGGCAGCGTCCCGGCCAGCGACACCGAGACCCGGCGGGCCTCCAGGAGCCCGGCCGACACCTCGGGCAGCAGCGGCAGGTACAGGAAGTAGTCGTTCGGGTTCACCAGCACGATCTCGGCCGCCCCGCGAAGCTTCCGCGACAGCGTCCTGGCGGTCTGGTAACCGGCGAACCCGGCTCCGACGATCACAATCCGGGAACGGCTCACGTGCGACTCCAGTCCTCGGGACCAACGACCAGGGCAACCGCGTTTCCCGCCTGCGTCCCGGCAAACCCGTCCCGGCCCCTGCCACGGCCTTCCGGCCCCGGCTCCCCCGCCGGTCTCGTACCCGCACGGGCCCGTACGGCCCGCCACACCCGGACGACTGGGCACACCGACGCACACGGTGGGTGACGAAGCCGCCTCCCCGGAGCCCGACCGGGAGCGAAGTGATCTTCCGGCCCCGGGCCCCGAGGGGTGAGCGAGCACTCCCCGGAATGCGGTATGGTTTCTGTGCGCGAACGGCGAGGGACAAGATCCCGGACCGGGAGAGCATCGGGACGTGGCGCAGCTTGGTAGCGCACTTGACTGGGGGTCAAGGGGTCGCAGGTTCAAATCCTGTCGTCCCGACAGAGGAACACGGGCTTAGTGCCCAGGTCAGGGCCTTGTTTCACTTCGGTGAGGCAGGGCCCTTTGATCGTTCTCGGGGCCTGTTGTCTCACGATTTCTCACTATGCAGTTTTGGATCTTGCTCAGCCGAGCAGTTCGCTCAGCTTCTCCGACCCGACTCTGAGGCTCTGCGGGTCGGGGTGCACGTAGACCCGTTTGGTGAACGACAGGTCACTGTGCCCCGCCCACGCGGAAACCACGGTGTCGGGTACGCCGTTGTTCGCCATCCAGGACAGGCAGGCGTGCCGCGCGTCGTACAGCCGCACCCGCCGGACCCCGGCGGCCTCCATGAGCTTGTACGCCTCGCGCCGTAGCTTGTCCGTCTTGAACGGCCGCCCCAGCTCGTCCACCAGGACGTAGCCACTGTTCTCGTAGCCGTCGCCGGCCGCCGCCTTCTCTCTCTCCTGCAACGCCCGGAAGACCACCAGCGCGGCCCGGACCGGAGCGGGCAGCGGCAGAACACGCCTGCCCGCCTCGGTCTTGGTCGACTTCTCCACCACCTTGTTCCGCTGCCCTGCGGGCAGGGCCCGGTCGTAGACGATGGTTCGGGTGTTTCCGATGGCGATGGTGCCCGCGCCGTTCAGGTCGACGTCCTCAGCCCACCGAGCGCCGCAGACCTCGGCCGGCCGTTCGGCGATCAGGGCGAGCAGCATCGGAGCGAACAGCCGGTGTCCGTGGATGCCTTCGAGGAACTGCCGCACCTCATCCTGATTCCACGGCTTGCCCTTGCGGCTGTTGCCCTCGGCCTTCTGCTTCGCCTCCCGGGAGACGGTGACGTGCTCGGCGACGTTCCGGGTCACGATGCCGCGGCGGACGGCCAGGTTCAGGGCGGACCGCAGGCGACCGAGGGTCAGCCGCACCGACCGGACGCTGAGCCCGGTGCCCGGCTTGCCGCCGCGGCGCCGGCCCTCGGTCACCATCCAGTCGATGAACTCCTCAACGTCCTCTTCAGTGAGCTGCTGGACGCGCTGGTGCCCGAGGCGGGCACGGGCGGGACGGATGGCGTTCTCGTAGTTGGAGGCGGTCGCCTCCTCTACGTCGCGCGTCGCTGTCTTCAGCCACATGTCGAGCAGTTCGTTGACCGTCATCTTGCTGGGCACGATCAGGGTTCCCGCGCTGCGCTGGTGCAAGATGCGGGCCCGCTCGGCAACGGCCTCGGCCTTGGTGCCCTTGGTGACGGTGAGCTGCTTCCGCTTGCCCTCGGGGGTCTGGCCCGCGTCGACCACGAACCGGTACCGCACAGTCCCGTCCCGCAGCGTGATCTTCTTGATGGGGTCACCCATCTCCGCTCCTGTCGTGCTCGCGGTGCGGGTCTTCAAGCGCCGCCTGGCGGCCCGCCGGAGTCATCAGGTTGTAACGACGACGCCGGCCGCGGGGGCGGGACCAGCGAGTGAAGTCCAAAAGCGCTGTTCCGTCGTCACCTTCCGGGACTCGCAGTGGGCGTTTTCCGTCTGCCCAGTCCCATGCCGTCTCGGCGTCCACGCTTCCGCCGCCGGTCAGGTGAGCGCTGCCGTCTGTCGTGTCCGGCAGCAGCAGCGCGGAGGGGTTCACGCCGAGGGCGACGGACAGAACGACCAAGTCGTCGGCGTCCACACGGCGGATGTTCGGGGGCTTCTCCTGGTAGTCCGGCTCGTCAACCAGTCGCCCATTCTCGATCTTGTTCAGGGCGTCCGCGCTGATCTTGCGACCGCTCTCCTCCACCCTCTTGGCGAGAGCTCGGAGACTCAGCCCCTGCGCTTCTCTGAGCCGCTTGATGTTCGCGGCCACCATCTTCCCTGTCGGTCCCAACTCAATCCGTCCTGTCGCCATGATCCTGACGCTATCAGTCTGCATAACGCAGACGATTGCCTGGATCTTGCCGTATCGGGCTGTTCGCCTTACGCTCTGCATCATCACCGACTTTCGCTCGGTGACGCAAGTACTTGTCTCTAAAAAGTAGACAGGAAGTGTGATGACGCAGATGAATCTCACTGAGGGGCAGCTCGCCGAGCGGCTGGGCGTCAGCGTCCGGACGCTCCAGCGGTGGCGGTGGCAGAAGACCGGGCCGCGCTACTACAAGCTCAGCCCCGGGCGGGGCGGACGAGTCCGGTACCGGCTGGCCGATGTCGAGCGGTACGAGGCCGAGCGCCTCGCCGCCCAGGAGCGAGGCGCCGCCGCATGACGACGAAGCGCCAGACCAAGCAGCCGACCCTGGCGGAGGTCAGGAAGTGGCCGGCCACTGTCAGCGTCGCCCAGGCCGCGACCGCGCTCGGCATCTCCAAGTCCCACCTGCACGCGCTCATCAGCCGCGGCGAGGCGCCCGTGCGCACCCTCCCCCTCGGGCGTTGTCAGCGGGTTGTAACCGCAGACCTCGTCACCGTCCTGTCCGGAGGAAGTGAGGCGGCATGAGCCAGAACAGCAAGAAGCCCCGGGGTGGGCGCCCCGGGGCCTTGAAAGCAAACCTGCTGGGTGGCGGGTCTGACACGTGCACTGTAGCGCGCTCCGAGGTCAACCGCGAGAAAGCCCGGTGGCACATCACCCTCGGCAGCATCCGCGCCCACCTGGACGAGCAGCCCAGCCGCCAGTCGCGCCGGGCCGCCGCCCGCCGCTGGTGCGCCGCCATCACCGCCATGGGTGAGGAGTGGACGCCATGAGCACGCTCGACTCCGCCCTCTGGCTTGTCCGTCACGGCTTCTCAGTCTTCCCCGCCGACCATCCCGGCGCCGGCCAGTGCACCGGCATCGGCCGCGGCCACGACCCCGAGACGTGCACCGACCGGGGCAAGCACCCGTGTGTGCCGTTCACCCGTGTCCACACGCTCGACGAGCGGCAGGTGCACCGCTGGTTCGACGGCCAGCTGCGCAACGTCGCCGTCGCGGTCGGGGCCTGCGCCGGCCCCGGCGGCGCGCGGCTCCTGGTCGTCGACTCCGACCGGCCCGGCGCCATTGAGAACGCCGCCAGTGCGTTCGGCCACCGGCACACCCCGACCATGCGCGTGCACACCGCCAAGGGCGCCCACGACTACTACTGGGCCCCGGCGGGTGCGCAGCTCGGCAACGGACTGGGGCAGCTGCGCGGCAAGTTCGACGGCGACGTGCGCGGCAGCCGCGGCTACGTCATCGGCCCCGGCTCGGTACACGCCACCGGCACCGTGTACGAGCTGGCCGATCCCGAGCAGCCGCCCGCCTCCGCACCGGCGTGGCTGGTGACCGCGCTGCAGCCGTCGGCGCAGCAGCCGCCCCGAGGCGCGGCCAGCGCTCCTGCCCGGGGCAGCGGTCCGCTGCTCGCCCTGGTGCGCGTCGTGCTGGAGAGCCCGCAGGGCGCCCGGAACAACCGCCTGTACTGGGCAGCCTGCCGGGCGTTCGAGCACTGCCGCAGCGGCCAGCTGGAGCCGCGCGCCGTGGCGTCCGCGCTCGCCGACGCCGCCACCCATGCCGGGCTTCCCGAGGCCGAGGCCCGCAAGACCATCACTTCCGCATACCGAAGGGGCGCCCGGTGACCGATGACCGCGGCGAGTCCGTCGACGAGACGGCCCGCAAGATCCTGGACGAGAACGGGCTCACCGGCTTTCCGCCGGCGCTGCTGGCGCTCGTCCGCTCCACCGACGGACCGGCCTACCGGGTGCCGGCCGGGTACCGGGTCGACTACTCGGGAGTGTGGGCCGTCCGGGAGACCAAAGACGGCGAGATCCTGACCCGGGTGGCGTGGGCGCCGCTGCTGGTCGCCACGGTCTACGTCGACCCGGCCGGAGACCAGAACATCGAGCTGGCCTGGATGGACCGGGGGCGGCCGGTCACCCGCACCGTGCCCCGGTCGGTGGCCCGGCGCGGCCGGCTGCTGGTCGCCACCCTCGGCGACGCCGGGCTGCCGGTCATCGAGGCCGACGCCAAGCAGGCCGAACGGTGGCTGGCCGCCGTGGAGTCGGCCAACTACGAGGCGATCCCCCGTGTCGACCTGGCCCGGCAGCTGGGCTGGCAGAAGAACGGCGCGTTCGTCACCTCCCAGGACACCCCGAACCGGGTGGAGGTGAAGTACGAGGAACAGAAGTCCGCGCTGGCCGCCCACGTGCCCTGCGGGACGCTGGAGGGCTGGCAGCGGGCCATCAAGCCGATGGACGCCTACCCGGTGGCGCAGATGGCGCTGTACGCCTGCCTGGCCGCGCCGCTGCTGGAGCCGGTCGGGGTGAACTCCTTCACCGTCGACATCAGCGGCCGGTCGACCCGGGGCAAGACCACGGCCGCCATGGGCGGCATGAGCGTGTGGGCCGATCCCAGCGAGAAGGCCGACGGCATGTACTCGTGGCGGACCACGATGCTCGCGGCCGAGAAGCGGCTCAACCTCGTCAACGGCCTGCCGGTGGTGTTCGACGAGACCAAGCTGGTGCGCGACCCGGAGATGGTGCACGCGCTGCTGTACCAGATCCCGAAGAACCACGGGCAGGCCCGCGGCGGCGGCTGGCCGTCCGGCCTGCCCTGGCGGACAGTGGTGCTCTCCACCGGCGAGCAGTCGGTGCTGACGTTCACCACCGACCAGGGCGCCGCCGCCCGCGTGCTGCAGCTCAAGGCCGCGCCGTTCGGCACCGGCGGGGCCGAGTCGGCCGCGGCCGCCATCGAGGTGCGCGACGGGTGCAGCGAGAACTACGGCGTGGCCGGCCCCCAGTTCATCGAGAAGCTGCTCGCCCTGCTCGCCGACGGCGGGAAGGCCCGGCTCCTGGCCCGGCACCGGGAGCTGACCGAGGCTCACCGGTACGAAAGCGACATGAGCGCCCGCCGGGCGCCGATGGTGGCCTGCCTGGCGCTGGCCGCCGAACTCGCCCACTCCTGGGGCATCGTGCCCTTCCCGCCGCCGCAGCACGACGTGTGGGCGCAGCTGTTCGCGGCCAGTGACCAGACCGACAACCGCGGCGAGATGGCGCTGGACGTCGTGCGCGAGTACGTCGCCTCCCACCGGCGGGAGGTGTGGAGTCCGCACACGGCCGACGAGCAGCCGTTCAGCGGCTGGATCGGCCGGGAACTCCAGGTCGACGGGAAGACCACCATGGCGCTGCTGCCCGAGCGGCTGAAGGAGGCGCTGCGCCGGGCCGGATACGAGCTGGAGTCCGTCATCCCCAGCTGGCGGGAGAGCGGCGCCCTGGTGGAGAGCCCGTCCTACCGGCCGCCCTACCTGCTGGCGAAGAAGCTCAACGGTCCCAAGGTCCGCATGTACGTCTTCGCTCCGTCCGTCTTCGCCGCCGACGACGAGGACGGAGAGTGACGTGACGCCCCAGCCGCAGGGGAAAACACTCCCTCTCTCCGGCCCAAGTGCGTACCCCCGGCCTGCTGGGGCGTATGTGCAGGTCGGAGGCGGTATCGCGGGGGTACGCAGCCGTGCGTACCCCCGCCGGGGCGGGACCGGGGGGTACGCAGCCGTGCGTACCCCCTGGCGATCATGCGTCACCGCAGATCAGACGGCTTTCCCCTTTCCTGCCCGGTGGGGGTACGCACCCCCGGCGGACAGAGAGCCTGAACTTTCGGCGCACGCGCCAGAAGGGACACACTCCGTGATCAAAGATCCGGCGGACCTCCGCCACGAGGACGGCATCGTCTGGACCGAGGACACCGAGCGCCTGGACTACGTGCGCGAGTACGTCGACCAGGCCGCCACCAGCCGCCGCCGACCCGTCCCCTGGCGCGGGGCCGGCCGCCGCGTCGGATACTCCGTCCTCGCCCCCGCCGCCCCCAACAACGGCCAGCCCGGCATGTTCACCCGCCGCGTGTTCTGGGTGAACGACCACGACCGCAGCGAGCAGCCCGACGGCGTGTACGCCACCGGCACCCCGAGCGAAGGCGTCGACCCGCGCACCGTCGCCCCCGGCGCCTGGGGGCGGATGACCGACCGGGCCTGGGGCGCCCCTCGTACCCCGGCCGCGGTGGCCGAGCGGATAGAAGCGGCCCGGGCGAAGCAGGAGCGCCGCCGCCGGCAGCGCGCCGAGCTCGCCGAAGCACGCGAGTACGGACTGACCGCCCGGCACGCCGCCAAGCTGCGCCGCTGGCAGCGCCAGGACGACGGCGGCGACGCGGCGTGAAGCCCCCCTCGGCCTACACGCACGGCCCGGGCGTGCACGTGCCCGCCCGGGTCTGCGCCCTGCTCGACCTCCTCGCCCGGCTCGACCGGGTGCGCGTCCAAGTCCGAGGCCGTGACCCCGAACTCGACGCCGTGCTGTGCGCCATCCGCGACGCTGGCCGCCACTGGCGCGCTACCGCCACCGGAAGCCCCGTGGCCGAGCAGCCGGAAGCCGGGCCACGCTCACCGTGGCTGAGCACCACCGAGGCCGCCGGACTCCTCGGCATCACCGACCGGGCCGTCCGTCTCGCCATCGCCAGCGGGCGCCTGGACGCCGAGAACATCGGCGGCCGGTGGCGCGTCAGCCGCGAAGCGGTCGCCCACTACCAGGCGGCCCGCCAGCAGCGCGCCGCATAGGAGCCACCCGTGACCGACCAGCAGCAGACCCCCGAGACCCCCGGGCGGCGCATGAGCCGCCTCATCCGCGCCACCTCCCCCGTCCGCGCCCGCCGCGCCCTGGCCGACGCCATCCGCGGCAGCTGGAACAGGAAGGGGCAGCAGCAGTGACCGCCCAGCTCCCCTGCCCCCCGCTGTTCGACGGGCACACCGCCGGCGCCTACACCCTCCCCGACGAGCTGACCAAGCTGCGCGACACCTACACCGCGGTGCAGGCCCAGCCCTACCCCGAGCCACCCGAGAACCCGTGGGAGGTCATCCAACGCGTCGCCGTGGAAACCGTCGACGCCGTACACCACGGCAAGCCGCTGCCCGACCCGGCGCAGATCGAAGCCGCCCGGGCCGCCGAGCGCGTCCACCAGGACGTCCTGGACATGCTGCAGCAGTGCCTGGACATCGCCGCCCGGCGCGTCTCCAGCGCCCTGCACACCATGGCCGAGGACATCATCACCGAGCATCTGCGGCCCGCCCACGACCAGACCGTGGAAGCGTTCCGCGACGCCCTGGCCGTGCTGCGGGCACACGGGGAGATCCGCCCCCGTCACCTGCTCACCGCGCCGCCGAAGGTCCGCAAGGCCGCCGAGCAGCTCGACGTCCTCGCCGAGCGGTACGACCGCATCCACGCCGCCCGCTCCGCCCTGTGGAGCAAGGGCGTGCGCTGCACCGAGGACCCGCAGAACAAGTACGGGGCCGTGCGCAACTACCACGCGCTGCACCCGGTGCGGCTGGCCATGGCCCGCGCCCCCTGGCACGGCCTGAGCACCCGTGACTTCCTCATCTGGATGCACGACCACGGCGGGCAGCTGTGGCTGCCCACTCCCGACGAACAGGCCCAGGCCGTCGCCGACGAAACCCACATCGGGCAGAGCTTCCCCCGCCGCATCACGGCGTAGGGCAACAGGTCCGGCGTCAAAGCCACCCGCGTGTGGAGTACGCAGGCCGGCCACACAGCGGGAGCCATGGCCGGAGAGCGAGGCTTCTCCTTCGTTCACTCGCACCGACCCGGCCAGCGCCGACCGGCCCGCACCCCCTGGGCATGAGGGTGCGGGCCGGAGCCACACCCCGCACAGACAGGAGACAGCACATGCCGAGCAGGGCACACAAGGCGTGCAGCACCCCCGGCTGCCCCGAGCTGGTACCGCCGGGCAAGGTCGGCCGCTGCCCCGACTGCAGGCGCAAGGCCGAGCGAACTCGGGGCAGCGCGCACCGCCGCGGCTACGGCACGCAGCACCGCGACCGCTTCCGCCGCGGAGTCCTCGACCGCGACCCGGTGTGCGTCGAATGCAGGGCCGCCCCTGCCACCGTGGCAGACCACTGGCCCCGGTCGCGCCGCGAGTTGGTCGAACTCGGACTCGATCCGAACGACCCGAAGCACGGCCGCGGCCTGTGCCACCCGTGCCACGGCAAGGCCACAGCCGCCAACCCGCAGCAGCGCGGCGGCTGGTACGCCGAGCAGTGACCGGGGTGGGGCACGACTCCCAAGAGGGCACCGAGGCGGACCGGGGAGGAGAGGAATTGAGCGCGCCGCAGGTGAAGCCGTTTGCGCGGGAGGCCACCAGGGGTGGGGCATGAACCATGATCCACCCCGAGCCAGACCGCCGGGGAGGGCTCGGAAGATCCGCTCAAGCGGATGGACTCAACCAAACGATCAAGGAGCGAGGTGATCTAGATGCCCGGTCCGAGGCCGAATCCGGCGAAGCCGTACAGCCGCCACCGGCCGAAGGAGACCCGCGGCGGCCTGGTGCTGCTGCCGCCGACGTGTGACCTGCCGGTGCCGCCGTTGCCGCCTGGGCGGGAGTGGTCCGAGGCCGAGCGGCAGACCTGGGAGGAGCTGTGGACGGGCCCACAGGCCAACCAGTGGGATGACTCGTTCATCCCGGTGGTGGCGATGTTCGTCTGCCACTGCTCGGCCATCCTGGCGGGCCGGGCGTCGGCGTGGATGGCGCAGGAGGCCCGGCATCTGTCGGATCGCCTGGGTCTGACGCCGCAGGGCATGGCGGCGCTGGGCTGGGCGCTGCCGGATTCGGCTGCCCCGCCGGCGCCTGTGGTGCCGCTGAGGGGTGCGTGATGGTGTCGCAGCGGCGGGCGGCGCGGGCCGGGCTGCACCGGGCCGCCGGGGCCGATGACACTCCGCCCGCGTGGCTGTGGCAGTTCCGCTTCGCCGACTGGGGCCTGCCTGGTGTGCCCTCGGCCGAGGAGCCGGCCGCGGTCGCGGCGATCGTGGCAGCCCGCCGGAAGTGGCAGCGGGCACGGCATGAGTGGCTGACGTCCCGGGGCCTGGTGATGTGGTCCATGCCGGGCTTGTCGTGGGCGGAGTTCCGCCGGATCGAGCGGGAGGAGCCGCACCGGGTGCTGCGCCCACCGGCTTAGACGTCTTCACCGGCCACGGCCGCGTACAGCCCGTGGCGCGGCTTGCGCACCTGGCCCTGCTCGACCAGGACGCGCAGCGCGGCGTACACCTGCGACTGTGAGCGGCCCGTGGCGCGCACCAGTTCGGCGGCCGCTGCTTCCCCCTCAGCGAGCGCGGCGAGCACCAGCGTGGCGGCCGTCGGGTCGCTGCTGCGGGGTGCTTCCGCTGCCGGCCTGCTCTCGGGCCGCGAGACCGACTGTGGGCGCTTCTGCGGTTCGGCTGTGGTCACGCGTCCGTCGGGCAGCCATACGGCGTGCCCTTGCCCCACGAGCCGTTCGATGGGCCGATAGACGGCCCGCCAGTGAACGCCGAGCATCTGCGCCAGCTCGCGCGGGGCCGCCGGGCCGTCGGCGAGTGCGGCCAGCAGCCGCCCCCGTACCGTGTCGGGCTTCACCCGCCAGGTGGGCCGCGGCGCGGGGATGATGGGCTGCCGGGGCAGCGGGACCACGGGCAGCGGCCCGTAGCCGAGGCGGGCGGCCTCCTCCGCCACGGTCAGGACGGGGTCGGCGTCGCCGAAGTCGAACCACTCGCCGTGCGTGCGGCAGGCCGCGAACCGGTCGTGCAGCAGGGATTCCAGGCGCTGCCCGCCGAGGACCTGCCACAGCAGCACCAGCGGCACGGGCGACCCGGTTTGCAGGTCGGCGAGGCGCTCCTCGGGATCGTCGGATACGCCGATCTTCACGGGGCGGACGACGGGCGAGCCGATCAGGTACACCCATCGCCGGGACACCCGCCCCCGGCTCGGCGGCAAGGGATCGTCGTTGGTCTGCGCAGTCGTCACGGGAGGCTCCTCGCCGGTCTCCGAGGCGGCCCGGGCGGGCCGCGCCAGGTGTGCTGCCGGCAACGTAGCCGCAGCGGCTGACACTGACCCCGGACACACGAAAACCCCCCTCCCAGACGGCCCCGGGAGGGGGGTTTCCCTGTCGTCCCTGCCTCCCTGGCAGAGGGTCTGTGCAGGTCAGGGCAGGGAAGAGGGGCGAGGGAGCCGGTCAGGGAGAACTCCCTTGCCCTGGCGGTCCTCCCTCACTCTTCGGTGCCGTTCTCGGCCCGCCGGCCGAGGGCGGTTTCGACCTTGGCGCGGTCCACGACCATCACCCCGTCGCTCTTGTGGGGGGCGGCGTCGACGGCCTCCAGCACCTCCCGCAGCTCGCGGAACTTCCACCCGCGGTACTCGGCCGGGTTCCGCTCGGCCAGCCGCTGCAGGACCTCCTGGGTGCGCAGCCGCGGGGCGTCGCCGAGGACGGCCGCGATGTCCGCGAGCGGGTCGACGGACGGCCCGCCGGCCACGTGGCTGGCGGTGGTCACCCCGGCCCGCTTCGCCTTGGCCCGCTCGGCGATCGCGGCGGCCTGGTCGCCGTCGATGTAGTGGGTGCGCACCGTGATGGACGTCTGCCCCTTGGGCAGCGGGATGCCGTCGCCGGCCACCACCACCGTGCCCTTGTCCTGTCCGCGGCGCAGCTTGTGCGGGGCGGCGCCGCCGTCGACGGCCGTCTCACCGAGCGCCATCTTCGCCTGCGTCTCGGTGCCCAGCACCAGCGAGGCGCGGATGTGGGCGCCCTCGCGGACCAGCTTGGGCAGGTTCTCGTCGGTGGGGTCCTGGGTGCCCTGCCACAGCGTGACGTTCACGGCGCGGCCCTGGTTGTGCAGCTTGCGGGCGGCCATGAAGTACCGGGAGGTGGCCTTCTTCCCGCCGTAGGGGCGGCCGTCCTCGCCCTTGATGGGGCACATGAACGCCACCTGCGCCTCGTCCACGATGAGCACCAGGGGGCGGAACCGCGGGTCGGTGCGGGCCATCTCCCGGGTGACCCCGTTCGCCGAGCCGGACTCCTTCAGCGCCGCGTTGCGGTCCTCCATGTCGCCCACCGCCTCTTCCAGCATGTGGGTGGCCTCCATGACGTGCTCGTCGGTCGGGCCCTGGATGAGCACCGTGGCCAGGCCCTCGAACATCGCCCAGTCACCCACGCCTTTCAGGTCGGCGATGCGGAACTCCACCGAGCCGTCCAGCGCCAGCCACAGCGCCAGCGCCCGCAGCGCGGCGGTCTTGCCCTGGTTGGACAGGCCGGTGATGAGCAGGTGCCGCTGCAGCAGGGAGACGGCGGCGGCGTCCCCGCGCAGGTCCTGGCCCCACGGGGCGCTGCCGGTGTAGTAGTCGGCGCTCATGTCGGCGTCGACCACCAGCGGGGACGGGCCGATCGGCTCGTCCAGGGCGCCGGAGTCGGCGATCCACAGCCGCACCGTGCGGGCCGCGGGCGGGATGGTGATGAACACCTCGTGCTCGTGGCGGCCGAGGTTCTCCGCCAGCTTCCGTCGCCGGCCTTGCACCTCGTCCGTGGACACCCCCGAGGGCAGGGTGACGTCGACCTCGACGCCGCATCCGGCGATGGTGATGGGCGAGAGCATCGACGCGCCCGCGTCCCCCATCTCGGCGATGGCCTTGCGCAGCGGGGCGATACCGAGGTCGCGCAGGGCCTTGACCACGATGGACGGGGTGATGGGCTCGCCCTCACTGCTGCGCTGCGCGTGCGGCATCGCCCACGCGGGGGCGGTCTGCCGGCGTCTGCCCAGGTCCCACAGGCCCAGCAGGCACAGCCACGGGCCGAGCATGACCAGCGGGCCCCACACCACCGAGCCGATGATGACCGCCCAGTGCACGGCCTCGATCACGGCCAGGGTGGGGGCGAGAATCCAGGTGGGGTCTTCGGTGGCCACCGCCAGGGCGCCGCCCAGGGCGAGCAGTCCGCCCGCGCCGGCGACGGTGCCGACCGCGGCGGACTTGGCCAGCTGCTGCGGGGCCCGGATCAGCTCCATGCGCCGCTGGTGGCGCTGCTGCCGGTAGCGGGTGCCGCGCTCCTCCCACTCCTTGGCCTCCTCCCACTTCCCGGCGGCCTCCGCCGCCCGGATCATCCGCTCGTAGCGGGCGGCGGTGCGGCCGTCCCAGGCGCGGCGGGCCACGATCCGGGTGCCGCCGAGCACGTACAGGCTGTGCCGGACCGCCAGCCGGGCCGCGGTGCGGGTCCGCTCATGGGTGGCCGCGGTGCGCACCGCCCGGCCCGAGCGCACCCACACCGGGGCCCGCACCACCGTCGCTGGCCCCGGTGCGTCGGCGGGCCGGGGCTGCTCGGCGGCCTGGGCGGCCAGCTCGGCGTCGGTGTCGAACTTCAGCAGGGACACCTTCGGCCGGGCGTGCCCGTTGACGCGGGCCGTGGTCTGTTCGGTCATGCTGGATACCTCCGTCTCTCGAAAGTGGGGAACGGGGCCCGGGGCGGGCGGCAAGCTGGCAGGCCGTGCGCCCGCCCCGGGGGTCTCTACCGGCGCAGCGCCCTCTCGCAGCGCCTCAGCCGGTCTTCGGCGGCCTTCCGGGCCGTCTTCGCGGCGGCCCGCTCCTCCCGGCTGGCGGCCTTCTCGGCCGCGCGGGCGGTGGCCAGGTCGTTCTTCGCGTCCTCGAGCTGCCGCTGCAGCGCGGCCTGCTCGCGGGTGGCCCGGTCGGCGGCCGCGGCGTCGATGGCGTCCAGCTGCCGCTGGATGCGCGGGTCGACGGCGTCGGCGAACGCCTGCTTGGTGCCGCGGGCCACCAGGGCGGCCCGCCGCCGGCGCTCGGCCGGGGTGTAGATGCGGGTCGGGGTGCTCACCGCTCCTCCTTCTCGGCGGTCTCGGTGAGGGCGGCGGCCTGGGCGAGCTGGGCCCAGACGGCGGCCCGGGTCACGTACCGGTCGTGCAGCTCGCCCTGCTCGCTGGGCGCCTTCCGCAGCAGCTCCTCGGCCTTGGCGCGGTAGTCGAGCGAGTCCATGACGTTCTCCTTCAGGTGTGGGTGGTCGGGTGGTCAGCGGCGGTTGAGCTGGTCCCACTGGGCGGCGAGCTGGTCGGCGGCCTTCTCGGCCTCGGCCTTGGTGGCGTGGAAGGACACGATGTGTCCGCCGGTCATGCCGGACCGCAGCCCGATGGCGGGCTGTCCGGTCTCGGGGTCGGTGGTGGCCTCGGTGGTGTACGCGGAGCGGGCGGAAGTGGTGCGGCGGAACAGGCCCATAGCGGGCTCCTCTCGGATCGGTGGGCCGGGACTGTCCCGGCTCCCCGCCCCCGCCCGCCGTGGTGGCCGGGCGAGGACAGGCAGCCGGTCAGCCGCGGCGCTCCGCGACGGTGCGGAGCACGTCCTCGATCACGTCGGCGGGCAGCAGGCCCTTGTCGATCGCGGCGAGGGTTGCGAACTGCTGGGCGATCCGCTCGCGGCCCTCCATGAGCTGCGTGGAGTACTTCGCGTTGCTTTCCTCGTTCTTCTGGGCCGACTTGCGCAGCAGGGCGGCGGCCTCTTCGAGGTAGCGAGACATGAGTGGTCCTCTCAGGTGGACTGGCTAGGTGGTTAGGCGCGCTTCTCGCGGTCGGCTCGGATGTCCTGCCACACCGACCGCAGCACCAGCAGGCACACCGTCAGCGCGACGGCGGAGACGGCGACCGCGACGGCCGAGACGGCGACGGCCAGCAGGAAGACCGAGCCGCCGACTCCGGCGGCCACCCACTTCCCCGTGTTGCTCGACTGCGGCGCCGGCACCGGGTGCGGGTGCTGGCACACCGGCCGCTGCTGGGCCTGGGCGGCCTGGACGGCGGCCAGCAGCAGCGCGTACTGCTCCGACTGCTGGGCAGCCTGCACCGCCTCGGCGGCGGCCTTCTCCACGTCGCTCATGACTGGACTCCGTTCGACTCGGGCCGGTAGCCACCGGCCAGCAGCTCGGCGGCCTGGGCGCGGTACTGCGAGGCGGTCGACTCCGCCACCCCGAGCGCTTCGGCGACGCGGCCCAGCGGCAGCCGCTCGGCGTCCCCGCCGGCCTCGGCCAGCACCATCCGGGCCACCCTCCGCACGGCCCGCTCCTTAGGCGTCAGCCGCAGCTCGTCCTCGGCTTCGACCGCGCGCCGCTCCACTTCGAGGGCACGGGCGCGCGCTTCGGCAGCAGCCAGCCGGGAGCGCTCGGCGTCCGCCCGCCGGGCCTCTTCGCGGGCTTCGGCGGCGGCCTTCTCCTCCTCGGCTTCGGCTGCGCCGCGCCGCGCTTCGGCGGCGGCCCGCTCGACTTCGGCGGCACGCTCGTTCACTTCGGCCGCGCGCAGCCGGGCTTCGGCAGCAGCCGCCGTCTCCAGCGCCCGTTCCTCCACCTCGGCCGCCCGCGCCGCCTTGTCCGCCTCGGCCCGCTCGGCAGCGGCCCGCCGCTCCAGCTCGGCCGCCTCCAGCGCGGCAGCGGCAGCGGCCTTGCGCTCCTGCGCCTCCTTGCGCTCCGCCTCGGCCTCGCGGGCGCGGGCCTCGGCCAGGACGGCGGAGTCCAGCGCCTCGGCCTCCAGGACGGCCAGCCGCTCCGCGGCGGCCGTCTCCGCCTCCACCTCGGCCGCGGTGGTCTTCACCGAGCCGTCGGCCCGCAGCTCGGCCCGGCGGCGCTCCGCCTCCCGCTCCTTGGCCCGGATCGCCTCCTGGGCCTTACGGTCGGCCTCGGCCTCCCGGCGCTCCCGCTCGCGCTCCTCGGCCGCCTGGGGCAGCGCCAGGGCCTCCTCCACCGTCAGCCCGTAGCGGGCCATCGTCAGCGGCAGACGCTCATCCGAGGGCGCCTTCTTGGCCTTGCCGTAGCGGCGCTCCAGCATCACCCGGTAGACGCGCAGCGCCTGCTCCCGCGCCACCACGGCCGAGTAGGACAGGCCCCACAGCTTCATGCGGCGCCACATGCTCCAGGTGCGGGCCGGGGACAGCAGCCACCGCAGCAGCGGCACCCCGCCGGTCTCCCGGCCGGCCTCCAGGTCGGCGGTGCGGATGACCAGGAAGCGGGCGGCCTCCACCGCCACCACGAACAGGCACGGCATGACCGCGTGCATGGCCGCGGCCACCGGATCGGCCAGCGGCCCGTGTTCTCCGGCGTTGGCGTTGAACCACACCGTCGCCAGCGTCAGGCCGTGCGCCACCGGCCGCAGCCACGGCCAGGACACCCCCCGACGCAGCAGGTACAGGTCGGCAGCCAGCGCCACGATGATCCCGGCGTCCACCCCGATGGGGAACCACGGCGCGAAGCCCCCGAAGCCCTTCTCCACGGCGAGCTGCCGCAGGGCGGAGTAGGACCCGGCGAACCCGATCCCGGCCACCACCGCGCCACCGAGAACGGCGACGCACAGCAGCAGCCGACCAAGGATCGCGGCCCGGTCCCGGCCCGTGCCCGAAGCGGCGGCCCGCGTGCCCGAAGCCGCGCCCGGTGTGCTCGAAACGGCGGTCACAGCGGTACTCACTGCGCGCCCACCTCCTTCAGGACGGCCCGCACCGCGCGGTGCGCGGACAGGCACACGCCGTGCCGGTCACCGGACCGGTGGGCGGTGATCAGGGCATCGAGCAGCAGCTCGACCGGGGGAAGCGGCCGGGCCGACCGGCCCGCCGCCGAGATGGCGGCGGACTCGGTCGGGCGCGGCACCGTCACGTAGCGGGAGGTGCTCACCGCTGCTCCTCCTTCGGGGCGAGCAGCACCCGGCGGGCCGTCTCGAAGCGGGCCAGCCGCTCGGCCGCGCCCTTGATGGCGCCCAGCTCCACGTCGACCGCGCGGTTCAGGTTCGCCAGCTCCTCGCCGTGCTGCACTGCCAGCCGCTCGGCCGCCGGCTGCTCCTCCAGCAGCTCCAGCAGCCGCTCGATGACCACCGACATGCGGCCCACCATGCGGGGCGCCGCCTGGTCCTCGGCGAAGTCCAGCGCGGCCACGTCCTCCAGGACCCGGCGGGCCGTCTGAACGGCCGCGAGCCGCTTCACCGGGCACCGCCGGCGGTACGCGCGGCGGCGGCCAGACGGGCCAGCTGCCGCAGCTTGTCGGCGTGCGCCTCCAGCTGGTCCGCGAACGCCTCCAGCGCCTCGGGCGCCAGCTCGGCGCACAGCGAGTCGCCGCTGGCGTCCAGCGACACGAACGGCTCGGCGGTGTGCCCGCTGGAGAACGGCCACTGTGAGACGTCCGCGGTCAGGATCTCCTCCGTCTGCGGGTCGCCGAACGTCGGCGCGGGCAGCGAGATCGGCAGGCTGTGGTGCGAGACGTCCTGGATGAACGCGGCGTCGTCCTCGACGTGGTCGACCACGCACCAGGTGGGGCAGGGGATCGCCACCAGGGCGCCGCCGATGCGGGCCTGCACCATCCGGCCGGCGGCCTCGGACCGCGGGGCGGGGATGGCCGGCGCGGCCAGCGCCTCGGACTTCGGGGTCAGGAAGAACGGGATCGGCTCATCGGCCGAGTTGACGGCACTCTGTACCTTGTTGCTCATGGTCTGGACTCCCTTGTGTCTTCGCTTCGGAAGGGGTCCGGCCACAGGCGCCGTACCGGTGGTGGTGCACCGGGCGGCGCCGTCTCACAGATGTCTCACGGACTCTGCGATGAGGGCCGGTCTTTGGAGTCCTGACCTGGGCTTTAGCCGCTCTCTCTGTACTGCATGGACCGTGTGGACGATTCCTCGTTCACTGGGGGTCAAGGGGTCGCAGGTTCAAATCCTGTCGTCCCGACACTGTGACCAGCGGGTCTGCCGGATACGGCGGGCCCGCTGTTTCACGTTCGGGTGACGGTGATGCCCGGGTGATGCCACCGCCCGGGTCGGCCGGTCACCCGTCACCGTCCGGCGTCTCGGCTCACGCGGCCTGAGCCGTTCCGGTCGGCCCGTGGTCGCGGTCGGCGCGCTCCAGGGCCAGCTCCCCCATCAGCCGCTCGACGGTGCAGCGGGCCACGTGCACACCCTCGCGCCGCAGCGCGCGGGTGATCCGGCGGGCGTCATAGGTGCCGCCGGACTCAGCAGGGGCCTGTTCGATCAGCGGCATGAGCTGCTCGTCACGCAGCCGGCGTACGGACTTCGGCCGCCCCTGCGGGCGTAGTAGGCGGACTCGGGCCAGCCGTGATGTGTCCCGGCATCGGGTGAGCGGACGGCACCGGGAACAGCACGAGAAGGGCGCCGATGTCAGCTCGACAGGTCCATGAGACGCCGCATCAGGTTCTGCTCCTCCTCGGCGGCCTCATGAACCCTCTTCGAGGCATCCCGGAGGCACTCCCGCGACGACGTGACTCCGGCCTCGTGCACCAGCCCGGCTACTTCGGTCCACCTCTTCGCAACTTCCCGGTAAGATTCCGAGATGTCATGAAAGTCACCGATGCCGGTGAGTTCGGCTGTCTCTTCGAGGAAATCCGCCCACATCGTGCGGAACAGCCCTCCGCCGGTTCCCGCATCCTCCATGACCGTGGAGATCTCGGGAAGACCGTCCTCGGGCGACTCGAGGGCGTCGAGCCACTGTGGCATCAGATCGGCGACTTTGTGCATGCCCTTGAAACCGAAGTTGGAAATCGGAGGGTTCAGGAATCTCTCTGCCGCCGCCCTGATGCCCCTACGGGCGGCTTCCCCCAGATCAGGAAGGCCACCCTTCCGGGGCTCCAGGGTGAAGGCGCGGTTGCGCGAACTCATCGGACCTCCGGGCTTACGCGCGGACGCGAGGGATTCACCGGAGGCCCATCGCAGACCGAGCGGCCGGGTTTCCACCAGGGCGAAACGGTCTCCGTCGTATCCGACGCAGGCGACATAGTGGGCCGCGAACCGGAAGTCATCGGTTGAGTAGTCCAGCAAGTAGCGGTCGAGCTTGAGTCCGACAAAGTTTCCGGAATCAAGCTCTGCCAGCAGATTTTCTTTCGCCCGCCTCGCCGAGGACGTCTCGTGCACCGACAGCCGCAGGTTCAGTGCGTCCGCGAGGTTCGCGGACAGCAGGTCGGGCTTGATGCGGCCACCGACGAACGGCGTCGGCATCTGCTTTGTCCGCCAATAGATGAACGACAGACCACCTGCCAGACCGAAAACGAACGACTCCGACAGGTCGATGTCCCGCTGCCGCAGCAGATTCACGAGGGTGGTCGACTCACAGTGACTACCGACGAACGGGTGTTCCTCCAAGAGCGACACCTGTCCACGCCTCCCTTCCTCCGCGGTAGAGCGTAGCGCAACCCTCTGGAATGCAATTGCGGACTTCCAAGATCGGAAAGCAGCTCACTCGGTCACATGACGCGACACCAGGAAGTTTCCCAGAAACAGGTGATCCATCTCCGTCTTGAGGAAGCAGGACAGGGCATCCGCGGGTGAGCAAACGATGGGTTCACCGGCAACGTTGAACGAGGTGTTGATCAGACAGGGAACCCCGGTCAGCTCGGTGAACTCACGCAGCAGCTCGGCGAGCAGCGGGTTGCTCCGCTCAGCGCTGTCCCGTAATCTCACGAGGCTGAGGGTCATGCCGTGTCCGGGTCGGCGCCGATGGCACCGGCCGAGCGAAGCGAACGCCCGAGGTCTTTGGTGAGGATGCGGGGGTGGCGCCGCCACCACCACAGGTCGGGGCCGGGCAACCTGTGGAACTGATCGAGTGCTTGGCCGTCGTCGTCGATGGTCACGGCCTTGTACTGGTCGTCCAGAGCTTTGATCCGCGGGGTCCAGAGCTGGACGACGTGTTCGTCCAGCAGGAGCCACGCCTCGTGCAGCCAGTTTCGGCAGTAGAGGTCGTTGGTGTACTCGTGGATGTCGTCGCCGTAGCCGCGCTCGATGACGCTCACCAGGGCAGCCCACGCGTTCACCCTTTCAGCGACCGTGAATGCCGTCCGCCAGCCGCGCTGGTGCAACAGCTCTCCCACCTCGGTTTCAGTAGCCACGGGCGTGAGGCTCTCATGCCGAATCCGTCCGGGCGACCGAGATGTGTCCCGTCAGAGGCCGGCGGCCCCGCAGCATGATCAAGATGAGACGATCTCGCCGTGGCTGGTGTGATCACGGCGTCGGAGCCGTCCTGGATAGCCCCGTTCAGCGGGCTGAGCCCGAGGCAGTTCGGGAAGCTGGTGACCGTTCTGCGGCGCCAGGGTGCGGACGCCGTCCGCAAGGGCCGGCCGTGGAGCCTTCCGCTGGAGGACCGGGCCCTGCTGGTCGCGGCCTACTGGCGTACGAACCTGACCATGCGGCAACTCGCCCCGCTGTTCGGGGTGTCCAAGTCGGCGGCGGACCGCATCATTGACCACCTCGGGCCGATGCTCGCGCTTCAGCCCCGCAAAAGGTTCGCCAAGGACACCGTACTCATCGTGGACGGCACCCTGGTCCCCACCCGCGACCACACCATCGCCGAGCGGTCGAAGAACTACCGGTACTCCACCAACCACCAGGTCGTCATCGACGCCGACACCCGCCTGGTCGTCGTGGTCGGCCGGCCGCTCGCCGGAAACCGCAACGACTGCAAGGCATGGGAGGAGTCCGGCGCCAAGGCCGCCGTCGGCAAGACCATGACGATCGCCGACGGCGGCTACCCGGGCACCGGACTCGTCATCCCGCACCGCCGCGAGCGCGGCCAGGCCGGACTCCCGGACTGGAAAGAGGAACACAACAAGTCCCACAAGCAGGTCCGAGCCCGCGTCGAGCACGCCTTCGCCCGCATGAAGACCTGGAAGATCCTCCGCGACTGCCGCCTCAAAGGCGACGGCGTCCATCACGCCATGCTCGGCATCGCCCGGATGCACAACCTCGCCCTCACCGGATAGCGAGCGGGCCGCACAGCGGCCAACCATGCCCGAGGCAACCCGAAGATCATTTACGGGACAGCGCTTAGGTGTCGAGCAGGACTTCGTTGTAGCCCTGCAGGTCGAGCAAACCGGAGCCGCTGGCCAGGACGACGATCACCGGTTCAAGGGCGTGCGCGTCGGCCTTGGCCACCACGTCCAGGGCCGCGGCGACCGCGTGACCCGCCTCGGGGGCGAGCAGCAGGCCCTCGGTCCGCAGCAGGAGCCGGCCGGCCTCGAGCGCCGTGCGCTGGTCGAAAGCGACGGCGTCCAGGACTCCCTTGTGCCGCAGCAGGCTGACCAGGGGGGAGCTGTGATGGTTGCGCAGGCCGCCGACGTGGTTGGGCGGGGGTATGAAGTCCTCGCCCAACGTGTAGCCCAGCACCTCGGGTGTGAATCCGCCCAGATCGGTGCGGCCGTACTCGTAGACGCCCTTGGTGAGCCGGGGCGCCGCGGTGGATTCCGCGGCGAGGAAGCGAAGATCCGCTCCGTCGGCCTTGGCCCTCAGATGAGGGCCGATGAGTCCGCAGAGGTTGCTTCCGCCACCCGAGCACGCGATGAGGTGGTCGCCACGGCCCTCGACGCCGAGGGCCTCGCCGTGAATCTCCCTGAGCTGCGTCGCCACCTCGAGCCCGAGCAGGGTCTGGTGGAGGTAGACGTGCGGCATTCCGCTGCCGGCGAGATACGCGGCGGAGGGCCGGCCCAGGGCGTACTCGATCGCGTCACTGATCGCGGTGCCGAGGCTGCCGGGGTGGTCCGGCACGTCCTGGAGGATCTTCCGTCCGATCGCGGTCCGAGGCGATGGTGACGGCTGGACCTCGGCGCCCAGGAGTTCCATGTAGTGCCGCCGGTATGGCTTCTGCTCCAGCGAGCACCTCACCATGAAGATCTCGGCCCGCAGACCGAACATCCTCGCGGCCAGCGCGACACTCATCCCCCACTGGCCGGCCCCGGTCTCGGTGACGAGCGTGGTCCGTCCCTCCTCGGCCGCATAGTAGGCCTGAGCGATCGCGGTGTTCAGCTTGAAGCTGCCGGTGGGCAGGACGTCTTCACGCTTGAGGTAGATCCTCGCGCCCGTACCGAGGTGTTTCTCGAGTCGGCGTGCCCGATGCAACGGTGTAGGCCGACCGCACTGCCGCAGCAGCTCCGTGACCGGTTCGGGTATCGCAATCCTCTTCTGGTCCGAACCGTTCTGCTCGACGAGGGCGCGGGGCCGAATCCTTGCGGATATCTCAGCGGCGGTGGGACTTCCGGAGTCCCGGACCTCGGGCATGGGGCCGGGAAGATCCCCCCAGGAAGTTGTACCACCATGTTGGCATGACCGGTGGCGGAAGATCGCTAAGAGTACTCGATTTCACGTTCCCCCCGCTTCGGATGTGTGAAGCCATCGTACGCGCGCGGTCGAACACCGCACAATATGACGGTCGAAGGCCGTGGCTGCTCTCCGGCCTGTTGTATCGGCTTTTCACGGAAGAGCCGGCAGGAATCGACAGGAGGGATTACCGCCATGTCGGCGAAATCAGCCAGAGATGTCGAGCCGAGTTTTTCGGCAGCAGTGCCCGATGAACCGGACGGGTATCTATGCGTCAGCTTCTCGGAAATTTATCCGTTCCGTCAACGATTCCGCCAGGAGCTGCCAGCTCGCGGCCTGGCGCCGCGCCAGCTCGGCGATCACCGGCGCGCAGTGGATCGGGAGGCTGCTCGCCATGGCCGCCCAGTCGTTCGGCTGGGTGGCCGAGGGGTCCAGTGTCCGCAGCAGCTTCCGGCCCACCTCGGTGAACCGGAGGGAGGGGTCGGCCCGCAGCCGCTGGACCGCCAGTGAGAGGTCCTCGTACGCCGGATGCCTCCTGGAGCGCCTCACGACCGCGGCGCTGCCGGCTCCACCGTCCCGGTCCGGCCCATCATCCGGCTGGGGCGCCGTCGGGGGTTCCTCCCGGGCGGCGCGTGCCCGCTTCCGCACGTCCTTCGCCGTGGTGAGCGAAATACCCGCGGCACGCGCCACCTCCCGCGCCGGTGCGTCGGGGTGCGCGGTGAGGTACACCATCGCGCGTCGGCGGCCTTCGGCGGCCGCGAGCGGATAGGCCACGCCGTCACGTCCGAGTCGCACGGCGGTCGGGTGCGGAAGTTCCGCACCCGACCGTTTCCTGAGCGCCGCGATGGTCTTGTCGGACAGCCCGGTGATCCCTGCCAGCCGTCGATTGGACCATTCCGGGAAGTCGGCCAGCATCTGGAGAGCCGCGGCCTTGCGGTCGGACAGCGTGAGCGGCAGCCCATGGCTGCTGTTCAGCTTGACCGCGAGCACGAAGGCTTCCCGCTCGTCGCCGTTGAAGAGGACAGCACTGATGTGGGTGGCGCCGCTGTTCTCCGCCGCCCTGAGCCGGTGCACACCGTCGATGACCGCCATCGTCTTGCGGTGGACCACAATCGGCGGCAGTTCGGAACACACTTCGGCCAGCGCATTGATGTGTCGTGGGTCCTCTCCTCCTGTACGAGGTGAACCCGCGACCAGAATTCTGCTGATCGGTACTCGGATGACCTCCGACAGGAGCCCGCCGAGGTGCGGATCCGGACAGCGGAAGTGGTGCTGTAACGGCTTCTCTGCGGAAACAGAGACGTGACCCATCTTTCTTCCCTCCCGTCAAATCTCCAGCGGAGCCACCGGTGGCAGCACGACGCGTCCGGATGGGAACGGGTCAGGCGGAGCCGCGGGCCGAGGAACGAGGAAAGAAAGAGCCGCCCCAGGCGGCCGCAAAGTCATGGAACATCGAGTCCCCCCCCTGACGCAATGCCGAGAACCTGCTCCAGCACCCTGCCAGGAGGACCGGACCGGCGCAAGACCTGATGCCCGGCGATCCTATGGGGAAATTCGACAACTTCTTGATCGTCGATCAAGTGCCGACGCGAAGAGGAAAGAAAGATTCCGGAAGCGTCGGTCTCGCAGGCCGCAACAGGAAATAGACCGGCCGGGCGGACTGGTTTCGCCGGCATTCTCGGCATCGGCGTGGGATCACCGGGAACGGCATCGGCCGGCCTCCCTGCGTTCCCCGACCGCCCGCGGCCTGCCGGTGTTCGACCGACCGCCTCCGACACCCACGCGCCGGCCCGGCCGGCGCGGCCCCGGCCGAGCGGAACGACGCGTGGAGGCAGGCCCGCCGCTGTGCGGCCTCGTACCGCGCCAAGGCCCGGCTCCGCCCGGTCGAGCCGGAAACCGGCAATACCACCCTGCCCGCCGGACCCACCGCGTAGCCTCGGAGCCGAGAGCGCCGAGCGGCCGCCGGTACACCGTTCCGGCGGAAGCGCCCCGCCGGAGGCCGTATACGACGAATCCAGCGGAGGGAGGGGTCCGACAGCTCCATCCGGCGCCAAGGTCACAGGACCACCGTGCGCGCCGCGAGGAGTTCTGTGCGCACCGCACAACAGGGTCGGCCCCGGGACGCGCCCGGGCACGGGTGGCCGGGCGCCGCCGGGGCGGTCACCTCCTCCCGGTCTCACCGGTCCCCGCCGTGGTGGCCGCCCCGGTACCGGCCGCCTCGCCGAGGCCGGGGGCGACCGAGCCGCGGCCTTCCACACCGAGGGCCACCTTCGTCCAGCCCGACTCCCGGCGGTCGAACGTCCGGTACGCCTCCACCGCGTCCGGGACCTCGGCCCAGCGGGTCAGCAGCGGGGTCGGGTCCAGCTCGCCGGAGGCGACCATGGACACCAGGCGGGGCAGGTAGCGGCGGTGGTTGCAGTTGCCCATCCGCAGGGTGAGGTTCTTCATGAACGCCTCGCCGAACGGATAGTGCCCCACCTGCGGCGGATAGACCCCGATGGTTCCCACCGTGCCGGCCTTGGCCGCCATCCGCACCGCCCAGCGGGCCGCCAGCGACGGCGCGTCGCCGGGGACCCAGGTGTCGCCGTCGGGCCGCTGCTCGGGGGCCACCTCGTCGCGCTCGCGGTCGAACTCCCGCGCCTGTCCGGCCAGGGCCTCGGCGGCCGGGCCGCGGGCGGGGCGCTGCGCGTCGACACCGACCGCGTCGATCACCCGGTCCACGCCGATGCCGCCGGTCAGGTCCAAGGCCGCCTCGACGGGTTCCTCGGCGTTGAAGTCGACCGTCTCGGCGTGCTGGTCGCGGGCCAGGTCGAGACGGTCGGGGACGCCGTCCACCACGATGATGCGCCCGGCGCCCTGGAGCCGGGCGCAGGCGATCGCGGCCTGGCCCACGGGGCCGGCGCCGAGGATCGCGACCGTGTCGCCGGAGCCGATCTCGGCCAGCCGCGCGCCGAACCACGCCGTGGGATAGATGTCGGACAGCAGGATCGCCTGCGCGTCGTCGACGGTGTCCGGCAACGGCACCAGCCCGACGTGCGCGTACGGGATCCGGGCGTACTCCGCCTGCAGTCCGTCCAGACCGCCGGCCGCCTCGGGACCGCCGAAGAACACCGTGCCCGCCCGGCGCCCGCCGGGGTTGGCGTTGTCGCACTGGGCGTAGTAGCCGGCCCGGCAGTAGCTGCACGTCCCGCAGGCGACGGTGGAGGGCACCACCGCCCGGTCGCCCGGGCGGAAGTTCCGCACGCCCGCGCCGACCTCCTCCACGATTCCGACGGCCTCGTGGCCCAGGATCCGGCCCTCCTTCATGCCCGGCATCGTGCCGCGCACGAAGTGCAGGTCGGTCCCGCAGATCGCCGACGAGGTGATCCGCACGATCGCGTCGTACGGCTCGTGGATCTTGGGTTCCGGCACCTCCTCCACCCGGATGTCGCCGACGCCGTGCCACACAACAGCCTTCATGGGCCCTCCTCGTCCTCGGTCGGCCGTGTACGCCGAACGGGTCGCGGGTGCCCTGGGCCCCATCGCCGAAACAGATCGCCGAAACAGGGGCTCCACCGCCGGAACGACCGTGTGCGCCTCCCCTAAACGGTCCGGCGCCACGGCGCCTCGCTCCGGCTGGACCGCTCCCGGGTGCCGGGCCACCGCACCCCGGTACGGTGGCCGGCCGCCTCTTCTCCGCGCGGCTCCGCCGTACGCACCCGTTTCACCGGCCGCGCGTGAGGTTACGCGGTATCAGGCCGCCTGTGTCCCGCACGCGGCCGCGCGAGTGACGAGAGCGGGCAGGAGGGCGCCTGGCGCCATGACCGATGTGAACGAGGAGCCGCACGCCCACCGCGCTCCCGCCCCCGCGGGAGGCGGGGCGGGGCTGGGCCGGCCGCTGCTGCGCTGGCTGACCACCACCGACCACAAGGTGATCGGCAATCTGTACATCGCCACCGCCTTCGCCTTCTTCCTGGCCGCCGGGGCGATGGCCCTGGTGATGCGGGCCGAGCTGGCCGCACCGGGGCTGCAGCTGGTGAACAACCACCAGTACAACCAGCTCGTCACCATCCACGGCACGATCATGATGCTGCTGTTCGCGACCCCGATGTTCGCCGGGTTCGCCAACGCGGTGATGCCGCTGCAGATCGGCGCGCCGGACGTGGCGTTCCCCCGGCTGAACGCCTTCACCTACTGGGTGTTCCTGTTCGGCGGTCTGATGGTGGTCTCCGGCTTCCTCACCCCCACCGGTGCCGCGTCCTTCGGCTGGTTCGCCTACGCCCCGCTCAACAACGAGGCGTACTCGCCCGGCCTGGGCGCCGATCTGTGGACGATGGGCCTGGTGGTGGCGGGGCTCGGCACGATCCTGGGCGCGGTCAACTTCATCGCCACGATCATCTGCCTGCGCGCTCCGGGCATGACGATGTTCCGGATGCCGATCTTCACCTGGAACGTGCTGTTCACCTCGATCCTGGTGCTGATCGCCTTCCCGCCGCTGAGCGCCGCGCTGCTGGCCCTCCAGTCCGACCGCACCTTCGGCTCGCACGTCTTCGACGCCTCCAACGGCGGCGCGCTGCTGTGGCAGCACCTGTTCTGGTTCTTCGGCCATCCGGAGGTCTACATCGTCGCGCTGCCGTTCTTCGGCATCATCACGGAGATCATTCCGGTCTTCAGCCGCAAGCCGATCTTCGGCTACCTCGGCCTGATCGGTGCCACGATCGCCATCACCATGCTGTCGGCGGTGGTCTGGGCGCACCACATGTTCGCCACCGGGGCGGTGCTGCTGCCGTTCTTCTCCCTGATGTCGTTCCTGATCGCGGTGCCCACCGGCGTGAAGTTCTTCAACTGGATCGGCACGATGTGGAAGGGTTCGCTGAGCTTCGAGACGCCGATGCTGTGGGCGATCGGCTTCCTGGTCACCTTCCTGCTCGGCGGGATCACCGGTGTCATCCTGGCCTCCCCGCCGCTGGACTGGCATGTGACCGACTCCTACTTCGTGGTGGCACATCTGCACTACGTGCTGTTCGGCACGGTCGTCTTCGCGATGTTCGGCGGTTTCTACTTCTGGTGGCCGAAGTTCACCGGGAGGATGCTCGACGAGCGGCTGGGGAGGATCCACTTCGCGCTGACCCTGGTCGGCTTCCAGCTCACCTTCCTGGTCCAGCACTGGCTCGGCCAGTTCGGCATGCCGCGCCGCTACGCCGACTACCTGGAGGCCGACGGATTCACCGCCCTCCACCTCGTCTCCACGGCCGGCTCGATGATCCTGGGGATCTCGACGCTGGTGTTCCTGTACAACCTCTGGTGGACCGCCCGGTACGGGAGGAAGGCGGAGGGGAACGACCCGTGGGGTTACGGCCGCTCGCTGGAGTGGGCGACCTCCTGCCCGCCGCCGCGGCACAACTTCACCGCCCTGCCGCGCATCCGCAACGAGGGCCCCGCCTTCCGCCTGCACCACCCGGAGATCACTTCGCACGAGCAGCGCAAGCCGCTGGAGCCACCGGAGCCGGAGAAGCAATGAAGGTCGAGACCTACCTGTTCGGCGGGGTGGCGCTGTTCTTCGCGCTGACCGCCACCGTGTACGCCGTCTTCGCCGACGACCCGGCCGGGACCGCCGCCCTGTTCATCGCCTTCCTGATGGCCTCGCTGGTCGCCTTCTTCCTCGCGGTGCAGCACCGCAGGGCGGGCGGCAGGCCGGAGGACCGGCGCGACGGCGAGATCGCCGACCGCGCCGGGCCGGTGGACTTCTTCCCGGACGGCAGCCCGTGGCCCCCCGTCACCGCGCTCGGCGTCACCCTGACGGCGGCCGGGGTGGTGCTGGGTCTGTGGTTGTTCCTGATCGGCTCCGGCGTCCTGGCGGCGGGGGTGTCCGGCTTCGTCCTCCAGTACGCCCGGCGGAACTGACCGGTACGCCCGCCAGTACGCCCGGCGGAGCCGTAGCGGTCACTCCCGGGTGCCGGCACGCTCCAGTTCGCCGGGGTCGCCGGAGTCACCGGGGGGTCCGGGCATGGGCATCCGTGCCGCGTCGCGGTAGTACCAGCGGCTCAGCGCCGCCCGTACGCGCCGTGCCCGCCGTCCTCGCGGGCCGGGCTCCAGCGGGCGCGGCACCTGCCGTGCCCTGGCCCGCAGCACACCGCGCTCGTGCGGGGACAGCTGCCGGTGGGAGGGCTGGAAGCCGCCCTCCACCGACTGCCGCACCTGCCCCGTCGGCTCGCCCTCGGCCAGTCGCTCGGCGTCCCGCTCCCGCAGGGCCAGGCACAGTCGCTTGGTGACGGCGAAGACCAGCACGGGCGCGAGGAAGAGGGCCACCCGGAGGAACCAGACCAGTCCTTCCAGCGGGATGCGCAGGGCGTGGGAGAGCACGTCCTGGCCCCCGGCCGCCAGGAGAACCGCGTAGAAGGTGGTGCCGGCCGCTCCCAGCCCGGTGCGGACCGGATGGTCTCGGGGCCGGTCGCACAGGTGGTGCTCGCCGGGGTCGTGGGTGACCCACCGTTCGAAGAACGGGTAGGCGTACAGCGCCAGGAACATGGCCGCGGGCAGCAGCAGTGCGGGGACCAGGGGGTTCCACGCCACGGTGTGGCCGGCGACCGTCGTCTCCGCCCCGGGCATCAGCCGCAGCGAGCCCTCCAGGAATCCCACGTACCAGTCCGGCTGGGATCCGAAGGAGACCTTGTCGGGGCGGTAGGGGCCGTACGCCCAGACGGGGTTGATCTGGACCAGGCCGCCGGCGAGCACGAGGACGCCGGCGACCGCGAAGAACAGGCCGGCCGACTTGGCGGCGTACTGGGGGAAGAACGGCTTTCCCGCCACGTTGCGGTTGGTGCGTCCCGGCGAGGCCCACTGGGTGTGCTTGTGGTAGACGATCAGGAACAGGTGGAGCACGATCAGGCCGACCAGCAGCCCCGGCACCAGCAGGATGTGCAGCGAGTACAGACGGGGGATGACGTCCTCGCCGGGGTACTCGCCGCCGAAGGCGAAGAAGGCGAGGTAGGTGCCGATCACCGGGACGGACAGCATGATGCCCTCGGTGATCCGCAGTCCCGTCCCCGACAGCAGGTCGTCGGGGAGGGAGTAGCCGCTGAACCCCTCCACCGTCGCCAGCAGGAACAGGGTGACCCCGACCATCCAGTTGGCCTCGCGCGGCCTGCGGAACGCCCCGGTGAAGAAGATCCGCAGCATGTGCACGGCGATCGAGGCGAGGAACACCAGCGCCGCCCAGTGGTGGGTCTGGCGCATCAGCAGGCCGCCGCGCACGTCGAAGCTGATGTCCAGGGCGGAGGCGTACGCCTGGGACATCGGTGTCCCCCGCAGCGGCGCGTACGAGCCGGTGTACACCGTCTGGGCCATGCTCGGTTCGAAGAACAGCGTCAGGTAGACACCGGTCAGCAGCAGTACCGCGAAGCTGTACAGGGCCAGCTCGCCCAGCAGGAACGACCAGTGGTCGGGGAAGGCCTTGCGCAGCAGTTCGCGGGCGGCCTCGGACACCGGCAGCCGCCGGTCCAGTGTGCGGTAGCCGTGACGCGCCGCCTCCTGTGCCTCGTTCCTCCACCGCGCTCGTCTTCTCGACAGCAACATCGGCGCCCTTTCTCTCCCTCACCACGCGAAGCGCGCCAGTGCCCGCCGTTCCGTGTGCCAAACGCCAAAGGCCCGTAAGTCCCGGCGGGAGGAGGGCGCGATCTCGGTGGAATGGGCATCCGGGGGACCGCCGACCGGGTCCGCGCCCCCGGCCGCCCGGGGTTCTGCCCCCGGCGTCCGTTGCCGGGGGCGGCGCCGGGGAGCGCGGTGGGCGGGGTGCTCACCCGCCCTGTTCCTCCTCGGGGCGCTTGCCGCCGGGCAGGAACTCCTGCACCTTGGCCTTGACCCCCTGCCGGACCATCGAGCCCCGGTCGCTGTCGCCGCGCAGGATCGCGGAGGCGGTGGCCCCCATCTGGTCCCAGGTGGCGTGCGGGGGGATCGGCGGCACGGCGGGGTCGGTGCGCACGTCGATGACGAAGGGGCGGTCGGCCGCCAGTGCCCGCTCCCAGGCGGGCCGGACGTCGTCCGGCTTCTCCACGCGCGTCCCGTCCAGACCGAACCGGGTGGCGATCTCGGCGTAGGGCAGGTCGGGGATGTGCTGGGACTCCTCGAACTGCGGAGCGCCGCTCATCGACCGCATCTCCCAGGTGACCTGGTTGAGGTCACGGTTGTTCAGCACGCACACGATCAGCCGCGGGTCGGACCACCGGGAGTGGTACTTGGCGGCGGTGACCATCTCCATCAGGCCGTTCATCTGCATCGCCCCGTCGCCGACCAGGGCGATGGCCGGCCGGTCGGGGTGGGCGAACTTCGCCCCGACGGCGTAGGGCACGCCCGGCCCCATGGTCGCCAGCGTGCCCGACAGCGAGCCGCGCATCTCGCCCCTGAAGCGCAGGTGGCGGGCGTACCAGTTGGCGGCCGAGCCGGAGTCGGCGGTGACGATGGCGTCCTCGGGCAGCAGTCCGTCCAGCGCGTGCACCACGTACTCGGGGTTGACCGGGTCCGCCTCCAGCGCGGCGCGCCGCTGCATCACCTCCCACCATCGGGAGACGTTCTCCTCGACGGTGTGCCGCCAGGCGCGGTCCTCCTTGCGGTGCAGCAGCGGCAGCAGCCGCTCCAGGGTGGCGCGCGCGTCGCCGACGAGGTTCACCTCGAAGGGGTAGCGCAGGCCGACCATGTGCGGGTCGATGTCGATCTGCACCGCTCGCGCCTGGTCGAGTTCGGGCATGAACTGGGTGTACGGGAAGCTGGAGCCGATCACCAGCAGGGTGTCGCAGTCGCGCATCAGCTCGTAGCTGGGCCGGGTGCCCAGCAGCCCGATGGCGCCGGTGACGTAGGGCAGCGTGTCGGGCAGGGCGTCCTTGCCCAGCAGCGCCTTGGCCACTCCCGCGCCGAGCACGTCGGCGGTCCGCTCGACCTCGCTCCGCGCGCCCCGGGCGCCCTGGCCGATCAGCACGGCCACCTTCTCGCCGGCGTTGAGCACCTGCGCCGCCCGCGCGAGGTCCTCGTCCGCCGGGATTGGCGCGGACCTGCCCAGCCCGAGGCTGGAGGGCACCATCTTGAACTCGTGTCCGGGCGGGGTGTAGTCCAGCTCCTGCACGTCGGCCGGGAGGATGATCGCGGTCACCGTGCGCCGGCCGTAGGCGGTGCGGATCGCCCGGTCGATGAGGTTGGGCAGCTGCTCGGGCACCGTCGCCGTCTCGCAGAAGTCGGAGGCGACGTCCTTGTACAGGCTGTGCAGGTCGACTTCCTGCTGGTAGGAGCCGCCCATCGCGCTGCGGTTGGTCTGGCCGACGATCGCCACCACCGGTACGTGGTCGAGCTTGGCGTCGTACAGGCCGTTGAGCAGGTGGATCGCCCCGGGGCCGGAGGTCGCCGCGCACACCCCCACCTTGCCGGAGAACTTCGCGTAGCCCACCGCCTGGAAGGCCGACATCTCCTCGTGCCGGGACTGGACGAACTTCGGCCTGTCCCCCGCCCGGCCCCACGCGGCCAGCAGACCGTTGATGCCGTCTCCCGCGTAGCCGAAGACGTGGTCCACTCCCCACTCGCGCAACCGCCGCAGAACGTAGTCGGCCACCTTCGTGTTCGCCACTCGTCTCTCCGTTCCCTGTGTCCTGGAAGTGCCCGGCCACCGCATCGCCGTGGACGCCCTCCCCCGCGGCCGGTGGCAGAGCCGGCACCTGTCCGTTCCGGGGGCGGCGGGTCATCGCCTGGGTAACCGTGCCGTCCGGTGCGAAACATCGCACCGCTCCGTCCGCCCGGCACCGGCGGCAGGGCCGGAGAGTGGCCGCACGGCGGCCGGTGCCGGCCGGGAACACACCGGTGTGTCCGGCGGCGGAACGCCCGCCGGACAGCCGTGGGAAGGGCCCGCCGCGTGAGCGGCGGGCCCCGGTGGCCTCAGGCGCTGGGCGGCACGTGCCGCGGGCGTCCCGAGCCCCGCGTCAGCGCGTATCCCCCGATGCCCGCGAGCGCCGCCAGCACCGCGCCGGAAGCCGTCCACACCCAGCGGTCGGACCACCGGCCCGACGACCAGCCGTCGTCCGGCTCGATGGCCGACAGCACCGCCGGCACGCCGGAGTCCTCCTCGTCCTCGTCCTCGTCCTGCCGCTGCGCCATCGCGACGCCCGGTATCAGCGGCTCGGCCAGCCGGCCGTCCACGGCCGCCGCCCCGCCCATGTCCTCCGACTCCACCCGCACCTCGGCGGCCACCGGCTGCCCGAGGTCGGCCGTCCGTACGCCCACCGCCGTCAGCCGGAGGTAGTACGTGCCCGGCAGCGGATCATTGGCCCACGGCTCCGACCAGGCCCGCACGGTGCGCAGCACGCACGCCAGCTCCACCGACTCGGTGCCCGCGGCGGCGGTGCGGGTCTGCGCGCCGTACTGGCACGCCTGGCGGCGCCTCAGGCCGTCGTAGACGTCGATCTGCCAGGTCTGCGCCGCGTGCTCCGCGGGGAGCTTCACCGTCGCCCGCACGGTGGGGCGCTGACCGGTGTCGGCCGGGAACGACCAGTACAGGTAGTCACCGGCCGAGGCGTTCGCCGTCGCCGTCCGCCCCTGGTCGATCTCCGTCGCCGTACGGAACGACGTGCCCGCCGACGTGGGCGCCGCGCTGTCGTCGGACGGGCTCGGGGAAGGTGTCGAGTCGGCCGCGGCGGGTCCCGCCGCGAGGCCGACCGTCAGCAGCGCGGCACTCACCACGCGTGTGATCCGCATCAGTTGGTCCTCCACACCGCGACACGCCAACGCGACAGCCAGCCCCACAGCACACCCGCGAGGAAGCCGGCCACCACCAGGACACCGAGCAGCCACCAGCCGCGGCCGAGTCCGAAGGAGGCCACGTCGCCGGCCTGCGACGGACCGTCGACCACGTCCACGGTCAGCTCCAGCGGCATGCCGGGGCTGGTCTTGACTCCGGACGCCGCCGAGAAGGAGTTCGTCACCCGAAGGCACACCGTCTCCGCCTCGGCCTCCGCCTCCTCGCCGTCACCCCCGCCGTCGGCGTCCGGCTTCGGGTAGCGCAGACCGGTGGAGATCACGTCGGTGCGGCCGTTGCCGGCCGCCTCGCCGCGCACGATCTCCCGGCCGTGCTCCGTGACCGCGCGCAGCAGCACCCCGTAGTTCGGGTTGACCGCCCGGTCCGCCGCCACGCTCACCGAGGCGCGCAGCTCCTGACCGGGCGCCACGTCCACCCGGTACCAGCGCTCCTGGCCGAACTCCTCGCGGTCGGTGTACAGGCCGGACTTCAGGACCGGCGCGTCGGCGCACCGCGCCGCGCCCTCCACGGCCACCGGCGTCACCACCGGGTCGGCCGCCCGTTCCACCAGCTGGTTGACCTTCTCGGTGAGTTCGTCGGTGTGCTCCACCGAGGTGTAGGTGCCGCCGGTGGCCTCGGCGATGCAGCTGAGCTGCTGCCGCATCTTCGTGTTCGGCACCAGGCCGAGGGTGTCGATGGTCAGGCCGATGCCCTTGGCCGCGATCTCCCGGGCGACCTCGCACGGGTCGAGCGGGGCGCAGGTGTCCTCTCCGTCGCTGATCAGCACGATCCGCTTGGAGCCGGTGCCGCCGTCGAGGTCGTCGGCCGCCTTCAGCAGGGCCGGCCCGATCGGTGTCCAGCCGGTCGGCGTCAGCGTGGCCACAGCCGTCTTGGCCTCGGTGCGGTCCAGCGGGCCGACCGGGTACAGCTGCGCGGTGTCCTTGCAGCCCGTCTTCCGGTCGTCGCCGGGGTAGTCGGCGCCGAGTGTGCGGATGCCGAGCCGGACCTCCTCGGGGGTGGCGTCCAGCACCTCGTTGAACGCCTGCTTGGCCGCGGCCATCCGCGACTGTCCGTCGATGTCCCGCTCGCGCATCGAACCGCTGACGTCGATCACCAGGTTGACCTTCGGCGCGTCCGCGGTGGTCTCGTCGGCGGCCGCCCCGGCCGGGAACGCGAGCCCGGCGGCGAGTACGGCGAGCAGGGCTCCCAGGCCCATCGCCGACCGTTGTTTTCTGATCATCGGCGGATCCTATTGATCCTCGCCGTCGTGGGCCAAAACACGCTTGGGGCTCGACAGTTCGGGCTGCCCGCCTCGCCCGGCTCGTCGAGGACCCGAACCGGTGTCCGGCCGCCGTCCGGATCGGGATCACCCCGGCGGGCTTCCTGGCGTCGGCGACGGCGGGCGGGGTGCCCGGGGCCCCCGGGGAAGCCGGCCCGGCCGGCGCCCTTCCGGAGATGTCGGCGCAGGGGTCGCCTCACGGCCGGGGCTCCGGCCGTGAGGCGACCGGCACGCTCACGCCGCGTGGGTCAGGCGGGCGATCAGGTCGTCCAGGCTCACGATCCCGGACAGCCTTCCCCCCTCGTCCCGGATGACGGCCAGGGTCGCGCGGCGCTGCCTGAGCAGTTCGATGCCGTCCGCGACCGTGTCGTGCGGCTCCAGCTCGGGAACCGGGCGGGCCAGGGCGCGGGCGGTGGCCGCGCGGCCGCGGGTGCGGGCCACCAGCACGTCGCGGGCGTGGACCGAACCGACGACCCGGGGGCCGTCCAGCACCAGCAGCCGGGTGCGGTCGTGCCGGGAGGCGGTGGCCAGGACGGTGTCGGCGTCCGCGTCGGCGGGGACGGCGATGACGCGGTCGGCGGGGACCATCAGTGCGCCGACCGGCTCCTGCGGCGCGGTGAGCGAACGGGTCAGCAGACCGGACTCGCCCTTGGTGATCAGGCCCAGGCGCTGGGACTCGGCGATGAGGTGGGTGAGCTGCTCGCGGTTGTGGACCGGGGCCAGCTCCTCGCGCGGGGTGACCCGGAACAGCCTGACCAGTCCGTTGCTGATCCTGTTGAGGATCCACAGCAGCGGCCGCACCAGCAGCGTGATGCCGCGGAACGCCGGGGCGAGCAGCATCGCGGACTGCTCCGGGTGCGCGATCGCCCAGGATTTGGGGGCCATCTCGCCGACGACCATGTGGAGGAAGACGACGACCGCCATGGCGAGGAGGAAGGCGATGGCGTAGGACAGCTCACCGGGCAGGCCGGCGGCCTCCAGCAGGGGCTCGACCTGGTGGGAGACGGCCGGTTTGGAGATGCTGCCCAGGCCGAGGGTGGCCACGGTGATGCCCAGCTGGGCGCCGGCGAGCATCAGGGACAGCTCCCGCATCCCGGCGAGCGCCGACTTCGCTCCTCTGCGGCCCTCCTCCGCGTAGCGCTCCATGCGGTGGTGCTTGGCCGCGACGAGGGCGAACTCGGCGGCGACGAAGAATCCGCTGGCCGCGAGCAGCAGGACGGTGACCAGCGCGGCGGTCCACGGGCTCATGCGTTCTCCTCCCGGCCGGTACGGCCGGTACGGTCGGTGCCGTCGGTGCGGCCGGTCCCGGCGGTGGTGCGGGCCAGCCGTACGCGCTCGGGCACGTGCCGGTCCAGGGACAGCACCTCGACGGCCGCGTGCCCGTCCTGCGTGGGCAGGGCGATGGTGATGCGGTCACCGACGGTGGGGAAGCGGCCGAGGCGGTCGATGACCAGGCCGGCGACCGTCTCGTAGTCCTCGGCCTCGGGCAGGTGGATGCCGGTGGCCTCGGCGACCTCGTCCAGCCGGCGGCCGGCGTCGACCCGCCAGCCGTCGCCGTCGGGCACCGCGGTCTCGGCCAGGCGGTCGGTCTCGTCGGCGATCTCGCCGACGAGTTCCTCCGCGATGTCCTCGAAGGTGATGATCCCGGCGAGACCGCCGTGCTCGTCCAGGACGACGGCGAACTCCTCGTCCCGCTCGCGCATCCGGTCGACCGCGTCCGGCAGCGGCTGGGTCTCGGGCAGCAGCAGGGCGGGGCGGGCCAGTTCGCCGGCGGTCGCCGTCGCGATGGAGGCGGCGCCGAGCCGCATGAGTTCACGCACGCCGACGACGCCCACGACGTCGTCGGGGCGGTCGCCGAGCACGGGGTAGTTGGAGTGGCCGTGGGCTGCGATCAGCTCGACGACCTCGGTCGCCGGGGCGTTCGCCGCGACGAAGGCGGTCTCCACGCGGGGCACCATGACCGTGCCGGTGTTGCGGTCGCCGAACTCCAGGGCGTGGTCGACGAGGTCGGCCGTGTGCCGCGGGAGATGGCCCTGTTCGTGCGCGGCCTCGATGAGGTGGCCGACCTCTTCCAGCGTCGCGCCGTGGTGGAGTTCCTCCACCGGCTCGATTCCGATCCGCCGCAGCAACTTGTTCGCGGTGCTGTCGAAGACGTGGATCAGCGGGCCGGTCACCTTCAGATAGGCCAGTGTGGAGGAGGCCAGGGCCTTGGCCAGCCGGTCCGGGACGGCCAGGGCCAGGTTCTTGGGCGCGAGTTCGCCGATGACCATCTGCAGCGCGGTGGCCAGGACGAACGCGACCGTCAGCGCCACCCCGCCCACGGCGGCCTCCGGCACCCCGGCGCCCGTGAGGACCGGGCGCAGCAGCTCGGCGAGCGCCGGTTCCGCGAGGAAGCCGACGACCAGACCGGTGACGGTGATGCCCAGCTGGGCTCCGGAGAGCATGAACGACAGCCGGCCCAGCACCTTCACCGCGCGTGCGGCGCGTTTGTCGCCGGAGGCGGCCTGCCGTTCCAGCGCGAGCCGGTCGGCGGCGACGTAGGCGAACTCCTGGGCGACGAAGTACCCGGTGCCGAAGGTGAGCACGAGGACGGCGAGCAGTCCGAGCCAGGCGGTCACCGCTCACCACCCCCCTGGCGGTTGACGGAGCGGGGCCGGCCGGCCTCACCCTGTGAGCGGGGTGGCAAGAGTGACTCCTGGGTTCGGTGTACTGGTTCGGTGGGCTTGGTGCGCAAGACGATACGGCCGCGCTCCGCGGTCGGCGCGCAGGTGACGGCGGGCACGCCCCGCCGTCGGGCCCGGTGGCCCGTCGCGCCGCGCGGTCCGCGTCTTCCGTGCAGGTGACAACTGCCGTCCGGTCCGTCGAGTTCCCGCGGTCCGGCGTGTGTGTCCCCGGACACGGTCCGCCACGGCCGCGGGCCGGTCATGTTCTCCATCTCTCCCAGCCGTTCACCGGGCCGACGGCGAGCAGCACGACCGCCACGACCGGCAGCCGGCTGGCCCAGTGCGGGCACCGGCCGGCCGAGCACCGCGAGTGCGACCGCCACCAGCAGGACCACCGCCCACACCATGCCTTGCCTCCCCGGCGTTCCGCGCCTCGCCCTCCCCGTCCGCCCGGAAGAGGGCGGGCGGGCCGGTCTTCCCGCTCCGTTCGTCCGGGCGGGAACACGGGGAGGACCCAGTAGCGCGACCCGCTCTTTGTTTCTACAGCAACGTAGAAGATAGCCTGACTCCCGGGCCGCGCCTTCGCGGTCCGGACCTCGGCGACGGATGGAGTGGACATGGCCCTGTGGGACCGCATCAAGGAATCCGCCCAGACCATGCAGGCTCAACTGGAAGCGAAGAAGAACGACCTCAAAAGCGGTGCTTTCCGCGACGCGTCCATGGCGATGTGCGCCCTGGTCGCGGCGGCGGACGGCACGATCGACCCGGCCGAGCGCCGGCGCGTCGCCCATCTGATCACCGGCAACGAGGTGCTGAAGAACTTCCCCGCCGACGATCTGCACCGCCGCTTCGAGGCATACCTGGACACACTGACCGCCGATTTCGAACTGGGCAAGGTGAGCGTGATGCAGGAGGTCGCCAAGGCGAGGAAGAAGCCCGCCGAGGCCCGCGCGGTGGTTCAGATCGGCATCGTCATCGGGGGTGCCGACGGCGACTTCGACGCGACCGAGCGGGCCCTGGTCCGCGAGGCCTGCTACGCGCTCGACCTGCCGCCCCACGAGTTCGACCTGTAACCCTCACCCGCCTCCCGGCCGCGCCGGCCGTACGTCGCGGGCGGGCGGTGGCCGGAACGGCACCCGCACATCTTCTACATTGATGTAGATTCACACTGGCGGCCGCCGGCGCAGAGGCCGGCGCGGCAGAACGGCAACAGGAGGAAAGCGTGGGAGTTTCCCTCTCCAAGGGCGGCAACGTCTCGCTCAGCAAGGAGGCGCCGGGCCTGAGTGCGGTCCTCGTCGGCCTGGGCTGGGACGTACGCACCACCACCGGCACCGACTACGACCTGGACGCCAGCGCCCTGCTGTGCGACTCCTCGGGGAAGGTCGCCTCCGACCGGCACTTCGTCTTCTACAACAACCTCACCAGTCCCGACGGCTCGGTCGAGCACACCGGCGACAACCTCACCGGTGAGGGCGAGGGCGACGACGAGGTCGTCAAGGTGGACCTCGCCGCCGTGCCCGCCGATGTCCACCGGATCGTCTTCCCGGTGTCCATCCACGACGCCGAGGCGCGCGGGCAGAGCTTCGGCCAGGTCCGAAACGCCTACATCCGCGTGGTGAACCAGGCCGGCGGCGCCGAGATCGCCCGCTACGACCTGAGCGAGGACGCCGCCACCGAGACCGCCATGGTCTTCGGCGAGCTCTACCGCCACGGCGCGGAGTGGAAGTTCCGCGCGGTCGGCCAGGGCTACGCCTCCGGCCTGGCCGGCATCGCCAAGGACTTCGGAGTGAACGTCTGACTCCGCGCGGGCCGCGCAGCGGTACCGCGAGTGGCTTCCGTACCGCACAGACCTCCGGAAAGGACCCATGGTGCTCGGGATCAGCGAGACAGCCATCCTCATCATCGTCGTCATCGTCGTCCTCGGCGCCAAGAAGCTCCCCGAACTCGCCCGCTCCGCGGGGAAGTCCGCCCGCATCCTCAAGGGCGAGGTCAGGGCGATGAAGTCCGACTCCTCTCCTGGCCGGAGCGCACCGGTGCCCCATGTCGTCAAGCACACGGAAAGCGGGCCGTCCTCCGCCGGAGCGGGCAACGCCGCCGACGGCGGAACTCAGCGCTGACACCGGCATCGCCGGCCGGGCCGCCTGCCTCGCGGGCGGCCCGGTGGGGACGAGACGGCACAGGGATGCGGGCCCCGGCCCACGCGCCCTTTCACCTCTGAATCCGCAGGACGTAATATCACCTGGTCATCACCGCGACGGGAGACAGGAAGCCGGTGCGAATCCGGCACGGTCCCGCCACTGTGACCGGGGAGTGCACCCCTTCGATACGCCACTGCGCGCCGCGCGGGAAGGCAGGGGGAAGCGTCGATCCGGGAGTCAGGACACTGGCCTGTCGCGGGCCCGTTCCGAGGAGCGCGGACTCCCCAGGAGGCTTCACATGTCCACCACCCCTGCGCGTGCCCATCTCCCCTCCCCTCCCCTCCGGCGCCGCGTCCTTCGGGCCGCGGCCGCGGCCCTGTCGGCGGCCCTGCTGGCCGCGGGCTGCGGCTCCCCCGGCGACGCCTCCCGGAACCCGAAGGCCGCGTCGGAGCCGGCCGAGGGCTTCCCCGTCACCGTCGACAACTGCGGTGTGACGACGACGTACGACAGGCCGCCGTCGCGGGTGGTCACCATCCACCAGCACCCTGCGGAGCTGATGCTCGCACTCGGCCTGAAGGACCGCATGGTGGGCACCGCCTTCCCCGACTCCGCTCCCCTGCCCGAGCTGAGGGAGGACTACGAGTCCGTCCCCCAACTGGCGAAGAGGGAGCCCTCCTTCGAGACGGTCCTCGACGCCGAGCCGGACTTCGTCTACGGCGGCTACCGCAGCGCCTTCGACGAGCACGAGGGCCGCTCCCGGAAGGCGTTCGCCGACGCCGGCATCGACACCCACCTCAACCGCGAGTACTGCGGAAAGAAGCGGGTGACGATGGAGGACACCTACGAGGAGATCCGCACCATCGGCGAGGTCTTCGGCGTCTCCGACCGGGCGGACAAGCTGGTCGCCGACCTGAGGGAGCGGGTCGACGAGGCCGCCGCGGCCGTCGAGGACGAACCCGAGGTGCCCGTCTTCGTGTACGACAGCGGCGACAAGGCGGCCTTCACGGCGGGCGGCAGGAGCCTGGGCACCGAGCTGATCCGGCTGGCCGGGGGCGAGAACGTCTTCGCCGACCTCGACGACGTCTTCGGCGACGTCTCCTGGGAACAGGTCGTCGAGCGCAAGCCCGAGGTCATCGCGATCTACGACTACGCCGGCGCCGGCAGCGTCGAGCGGAAGAAGGAGTTCCTGCTCTCCCGGCCCGCCCTCGCCGATGTGCCCGCCGTCAAAAACGAGCGGTTCGTCGTGCTGCCGCTGACCGCGACCCTGGTCGGCATCCGCTCGGCCCACGCCGTGGAGGACCTGGCCCGCGGACTGCACCCCGAGAACTTCCGGTGACGGCCCCGGCCGCGAGTGCGCCCGCCGATGCGGCCGTGCGGCGCCCCTCGCGCGACGGAAGGCGGGCGGGCCGGGGATCCCTCGCCACCGCCCTGCTCGTCCTCGCCGCCCTGCTGGTGGTATCGGCCACGGCCGGTCTGGCCATCGGCTCGGTGCGGGTGCCGCCCGGCCAGGTGTGGGGCATCGTGGCGCACGCGCTGGGCGCCGACTGGGCGGTCCCCGACTGGTCCCGGGCACGGGAGACCATCGTGCTGGACGTGAGGGCGCCGCGCGTGCTGCTCGGCGCGGTGACCGGCGCCGGACTCGCGGTGGTGGGCACCGCCCTGCAGGCCCTGGTCCGCAACCCGCTCGCCGAGCCCTATCTGCTGGGGGTGTCCTCCGGCGCGTCCCTCGGCGCCGTCGCCGTGATCGTGTTCGGGGTGACCTGGCTGGGACCGGTGTCGCTGTCGGCCGCCGCCTTCGCGGGTGCGCTCGGCGCGCTGCTGCTGGTGTACGTCACCGCTCGTACCGGCGGCCGGATCACCTCGGTCCGGCTCGTCCTGTCCGGCGTGGCGATCGCGTCGGTCCTCACCGCGGTGCTGAACCTCCTGCTGCTCACCACCGACCGGGGCAACGAGGCCCGCGCGGTCCTGGCCTGGACCCTCGGCGGCCTCGGCGGCGTCGGCTGGGACACTCTGTGGCTGCCCGGCGCGGCCCTGCTCCTGGGCACCGCCGTCCTCGTCGTGCAGGCACGCAACCTGAACCTGCTGCTGGCCGGCGAGGAGGCGGCCACCACGATGGGGCTGGACGTGGCCCGGTTCCGCGCCCGGCTGTTCGTACTGCTCTCCCTGGTGACCGGCGTGCTGGTCGCGGCGGCCGGGCCGATCGGCTTCGTCGGCCTGATGATGCCGCACATCGTGCGCCTGTTCGTCGGCGGCGACCACCGCCGGGTGCTGCCGACGGCGGCCCTCGGCGGTGCGGTCTTCCTCATCTGGGCCGACATCGCCGCGCGGACGGTCGCCGCGCCGATGGAGATCCCGGTCGGCGTGCTCACGGCCCTGTGCGGTGGGCCTTTCTTCCTGTGGCTGATGCGCCGGGACGCCCGGCGGGGCACCGACCGGGGAGTGGCATGACCGCGACCGACCTCCACATCGACGGCGTCACGCTCACCGCGGGAGCCCGGCACCTGGTACGGGACGTCTCCCTGAGCGCCCGTCCGGGCGAGACCATCGGGCTCGTGGGGCCCAACGGCAGCGGCAAGTCCAGCCTCCTGCGCGCCGTCTACCGCGTCCTGCGCCCCGACTCCGGCCGGGTCCGCGTCGACGGCGGCGACGCCTGGTCGCTGCCGGTGCGGCGACTGGCCCGTACCGTGGCCGCGGTGGTGCAGGAGTCGGCGGCCGACTTCGACCTCGCCGTCCGCGAGGTCGTCGCCATGGGCCGCACTCCGCACAAGCGGCTGCTCGACGGCGACAGCCCCGAGGACGCCTGTCTGATCGAGTCGGCGCTCACCGCGGTGGGCGCCGGCGATCTGGCCGACCGCTCCTTCGCCCATCTCTCCGGGGGCGAACGCCGGCGGGTGCTCATCGCCCGTGCCCTGGCCCAGCAGCCCTCCCTGCTCGTCCTGGACGAGCCGACCAACCACCTGGACATCCGTCACCAGCTCGAGGTCCTGGGCCTGCTGCGCCGCCTTCCGGCGACCGTGCTGGTCGCCCTCCACGACCTCAATCTGGCCGCGTACTACTGCGATCGCCTCTACGTCCTCAAGGACGGCGAGGTCACCGCCTCGGGTCCGCCCGCCGACGTTCTCACGCCCCGGCTGCTGGCCGAGGTGTACGGGGTGGCGGGCGAGGTGGTCCTCCATCCCCGCACCGGCAGGCCCCACATCACCTTCCTGCCCGGGGAGACCGCACCGGGCGCGGAGGAGGGCTCGGGAGCCCGGCCCGGCGGCGGCTGACACGGCTCCCGAGCCGCCCCCTCACACCGCATCCCTCACGGCGCGTCCTCCCCGCCGCGTGCCGCCGCTGCGCCGGCGCGCGGCGCGGGGCGCAGGCGGTGGACGACGACCGCGATGACGGCGAGCAGCGCGGCCAGCCCCACCCACACCTGTGTCTGGGTGACGTTCAGACCGGCGCCGGCGACGCCCGGGGTGCGGCCCCCGTCCCGGCCGGTCGCGGCCACCACCAGCAGGGCCACCACGGTGGCCGCGGCCGCGGCCCGCCCCGCCAGGCGGGCCGCCAGGGGCAGCGCGCCCGGCCGCCTGGCGGCGTCGCGCAGGTGCAGGCGCTCACCGCGCCGCGCGGGGGCCAGCAGCCGGATCAGGAGCAGGGCGGCGACGGGCAGTTGGAGGAGCCACACGGTGGTGCGGAAGGCCCCGTCGTACCAGAGGTTGGTGCCGTACAGCAGGGTGTGCCACACACTCAGGACGTAGACGACGATGACGAACCGGTGCAGGGCCCGCCACATGCGGGAGCCGGTGGCCTGCCGCAGGTAGAAGGCCAGGCCGAGCGGGATGGCGAGGTAGAGGGCGAGCAGGCCGATCAGGATGGCGATCCGGCCGGTTCCGGAGGAGTAGACGCCGGGGACGAAGACCTCGGCGAAGGAGGTCGCCAGACGCCCCGCCCAGCCCGCCCCGTCCTCGTTCGCGCGCACCAGTTCGGCGAAGAACAGGGCGGCGTGCGCGAACATCAGGCCGATGGTGGTCAGGCTGGTGGTGCGGTGCCAGCGCTCGATCCGTGCCACCGGCAGCCGCAGCCACCCCGGTCTGGCGCTCGATCTGACCAGGCCCAGCATGACCGTGATCCAGGCCCACAGCAGGCCGGTCCAGCCGAACGCCTGGCATAACCAGTACATCCAGTACCGGTCGGCGTCCGCCAGCTCGGGCATCACCTGGAGCGTCATGGAGGCGCCGGACTCCACGCGCGCGTACAGCCACGCGAAGACGCCCGCGGTGATCACCAGCGCGGCGGTGGCGTCGGGCACCGCCGCCCGCAGATCCGCCCGCAGCGCGGACCGGTCGAAACGTTTCCGGCGGGTCGTCGGAGTCGTCGGGGCAGAGGTCTGCGGCATGGCGGGACGCGTCCTTCTCGTGTGGGGGCGGGAGGAGTCGCTGCCCGGCCCGGCGGGTGAATCCGGGCAGTGCGCCCCGAGAGTAACCACGGCCGAGCTCCCCGGAAAGACCCGGCAACCGCCACAGAACCTCGCCGGGTCCGGCGCTTCACTCCTCCGACGGCACCAGACCCGTCCCGGATCCGTCCCCGTTGCGGTCACGGGTGCGGCCGCCCCCTGTGCTCCGGCTCCCCGTCCTCCTGGCCCGCTTCCGCCCCATGGTCGGTGCGCACCACGGGGGCGGGGTCGGTGGTGACGGGGTCCACCGCGTTCCCCACTCCGTACGCGACTCCGAACGCGGCCGCGAGCGCGGCGGTGAACGCGGCGATCTTGAGTCCGGTGTTCATGGTGCTCTCACCCTCCTTGAACGTGGCCTGCCCAATCAGGTCCCGCCACGGAAGCATATACCTGGAGGGGGTATACACAGGCGAGCGGCGAGGACTTGCCAAACATAGGGGAGGGGGGTATACATGACGGCACCAGGAATACCCCCCTAGGGTATTAACGAGATCTCCCGGAGGAACACCATGTCGTCCTGCTGCACCCCCGACGGAAGCTGCTCGACCGGCACCGCCCGGACCGCCACCACCGAGGGCACCACCACGGTCTACACGGTCTCCGGCATGACCTGCGGTCACTGCAAGGCCACCCTCACCAAGGTCATCGGCGACCTCGACGGCGTACTGGACGTCGAGGTCGACGTCGCGGCCGGCCGGGTCACCGTCACCACCGCCGGCGCGCCCGACGACGCCCGGATCGCCGAGGTCGTCGACGAGGCCGGATACGAGCTCACCGGCCGGGCCGCCTGACCTCCCCCTTCCCCGTGCCGGGCCCCGCTCGACGGGCCCGGCACCCGCCC
>NZ_JAKMAY010000050.1:0-25566 GCF_022015835.1 Streptomyces sp. ICN903
CCCCCGTCGTCCCGCCCACCGTGACCAGCGCGGGAACGGATTTCCGCGCACGGGCATGGGGATGCTAGGGTTTCACCCGTTGCAAGGGCCTGTAGCGCAGTCCGGTAGCGCACCTCGTTCGCATCGAGGGGGTCAGGGGTTCAAATCCCCTCAGGTCCACACGGCAGCAAGAAGCCCCTCCCAGTATCCGGGAGGGGCTTCTTCTTCGTTTTCCGTACTCACCGGCCTGTGAAGCCCGGCGGCGGGGTATCCGGGTTGAGCGGCCCCGCCGATCTCGTCCGTCCTGCTAGGTTGTCGCGCGTGAAGGCATCGAAACCTTCCCTGTTCAGGCGGATGACCACGGCGCTCGGCCTCACCCACGCTCCGGGTGGTGAACCCCGCCCCGGTGGGTCGAAGGTCTCACGGTTCGGCCGTTTCGTCTCACCACGCCTGGACCAGGAGCTGAAGGATCTGCAGGCCCGGGTCGCGCAACTTGAGGAACTGCTGGGTCACCGGCAGGCCGAAGACACCCGGAACTGAGCCGAGCAGGCCCGACGGCGTCTCCCCTTACGAGACCTCTCCCATGACGAGGTCGGGGAGCACGGACAACACGAGATGCCGATGCCCGACGTGCGGGCCGGGGGAGGCCGCCGAGGCGGCCAACGGCGTCCTCGGAGCCGGGCGCGGCCTCAAGGCGTATGCCGGGGCGGAGCAGACGGAGCCACTTCTCGGCGTGGAACTGGACGCTGTCCCGGATCCGCGTCGCCCACACGGACGACCGGGTGATCGTGACGGCGCGCGACACGCTGAAGGCGGCCGGCCTGCACGGGCGCAAGTACGCCATCGACGCGGTTCTGGCGGCTGTGGCCGGGCAGGAGGCCGCGCAGGGTGCCCAAGTGACCGTCTTCACCTCCGACGCCGACGACATGCGGCAACTCCTCGCAGACCACCCTGTGCGAGTCGAGAAGGTCTGACGAGGCGTCCACGTCTTCCCGTCAATGTCCGGCACACCTCTGTCGCCACACCCAGGGCGGAGGCGGTCAGCCCCGCAGGGCGCGGACGGGTGGGCGGGAGTGCGGCTTCCCGGTGAGGCGGGTTCGGCGGACGGTGCCGCTGGGGGGTGACGGCTTCTGGTCCGTTACTCGCCGTCCTTGTCGGCGGGCGGAGTTTGCGTCACGTACGTTCCCTTCGCGGGGAGCGTCACCACGAGTCCGCGCTCCCGGAGTTCGACGAGAGCGCGTCGAATCGTGCCTGCGGCTACGCCGTACTGCTCAGCCAGATCGAGCTCACCGGGCAGGCGAGCCCCGGCCCGGAGCTGTCCGCTGCTGATCTTCCGCTCGATGGCGTTGGCCACCTGTACATACACGTATTCCGGACGTCCGGGGTCGATTTTCTCCATGCGATGAAGGTATGCAGTGGGGCGCGGCGGAGCGCTCTGGGGAAGTGAACGCAACTGTATGAAGTTGTATGTAGTGGACTAGAGTGGTTGTATAAGCAAACAGAAACCCCGGCGACGGTGGGCGCCGTCCCGGGGCATGGCCACCAACTTCTAGGGAGTTGATGACGTGCGGAACACTATCGCGCGTTTCCTGGGCTGGGCCCTGAGCCCTGCCCTTCTGTGGGCACTGACGCTGTTGTTTCCGGCCACCGGGAGGCGCCGGAGGGGGCGGGCGCCGCAGCGCCGGGCGGCCTCGGTGCGCACCCTCCGGGACGGCGGGAGCGCGGCCTGCCCGGCCGTGGAGACGGAGCCCGTACGGCAGGCTCCGCGCGGCTGCGGGGAGGCGTCGGACGTGGCACCCGTCCGGCCGTACTGGACGGCGCACGAGCGGTCGGTGCGCCGGCGGCGTCGGCGGGTGCTGTGGATGGCGACGGTGGGGCTGGACCTCGACACGCGGAACATCCACCTCCAGACGCACGGCGTCCGCGCCCGGCCCGTCCCGGTGCCCGGCTGGACCGTGACCGGAGGCGGCCTGTGAGCGGGGCGGGAACGGGCGCGGAGGAGGAGGCGGAGTACGTCTCCGTGCGCTGTGCGATCGGAGTGCACGGCGAGTGCGCCGATGCCGAGCCGGGGGAGAGCGGCGCACCCGGAGTGCGTCACCTGGCGTGCGCCTGCTCCTGCCATCCGGGGCGGGAGGGGAGGGCGGTGCCCGAGCCCGCGCCGCCACCCGGTGAGGAGGGCTGGTACCGGCTGTGCTGGGTGGCCCGCCCCGACGGGGAGCTGGACCGGCTGTTCCCGAGCGTGTCCTACGGGGTGCTGATCGGCCGGGACGTGCCGGTGATGCTGCGCGGGATGCGCGGCTGCCTGGCCCCGTCGGTCTTCCACGACCCCGCCCGCGTCCGCGAGCGGGCCGACACCGGGCAGGGCTGGTCGTACGTGGACGGCAACCTCGCCGTCCACGCCCACCGCATCGCCGAACCGGCCGGCCCGCAACCGCTGTTCGGCGGCACGGGGTGGAAGGGGGCGGGCCGGTGATGTCCCATCGCGGATGTCGCGGGCGCCGCGGGCGTCTGGAGTCGTGTACGTGGACCACCCTCCTGGTCACGGTCTCGGCCGTCGCCATGGTCCTGCTCCTCCAGGCCGCCCACCGGGGCTGAGGCAGGGCAGGCGGTCCGGCCGCGGGCCATGACGTCGGTGCCCTTCCCGGTCCCGGGTCTCGGGAAGGGCGCCGACCGGTTTCCGGCAGGTGGAGTCCGGGCGCTCAGCTGTCCCAGCGGACCAGGGAGAGCTGCGGACCGCCGGTGAGGTAGCCGCGCAGGGCGCCGCCGCTGGAGGGGACGAAGTTCTCCGGGAGGGCGTCGACGGGAACCCAGCGGACCTGGGAGTGCTTGCCCGGTTCGCGGTTCCCGGGCTCGCCGGACCACTCGTGGGCGGCGAAGACGACGGTGAGGTAGCCGTTCGGGGACTCGACGCCCCAGCCCCCGTGGACGACATGGGCCAGACGCAGGTGCTCGGCCTTCACCACCAGGCCGGTCTCCTCGCGGAGTTCGCGTACGGCGGTCTCGGTGACGGGCTCGCCGGGGTCGCTCTTGCCGGTGGGCAGGTCCCACATCCCCTGTGCGAACTTGGCCCGTGGCCCGCGCTGGAGGAGGACGACGCGGCCGGCGTCCCGGTCGTGGACGATGACGGCCGCGACCAGCAGGGTCATCGATTCGAGCGCGGGCGGGAGAGCGGTGCGGGTCTCGTGCTCGGGCTGTGGTGCCACGGTGTCCCCTTCGGTCGTCGTGCCGACGGACGGCTGGAGCCGCCCGTCGGCACGGGGCGCTCCGGGCACGTGCGGTTCGGCTCAGTGGTAGGCGTGGACGACGGCGTGGCCCTTGCCGCGGCCGATCATCCACTTGTTCACGGGTGTGGTGATCAGGAAGGCGACCGCGAATCCGCCCAGCAGCGCGGACCAGAACAGCCCGTCCGACAGGTGGGCGTCCATCGCGCCCGGGGTGAGGGCGATGATCGCGTTGTCGACGAGTTCCATCACGGAGATGGAGACGGTGTCGGCGGCCAGCGCGACCTTGATCGCGCTCCTGAGGCCCAGGCCGGTCCGGAGGACCGCGAACAGCGTGAAGGAGTAGCCGAAGAGGAACGCCAGCGTGATCGCCAGGGCCATGGTGGGCACGTTGCCCCACAGCAGGGCGGTGCCGATGGCCATGCCGAGGATCTCGCCGACGACGCATCCGGTCAGGCAGTGCAGTGTCGCCTTCACGGCCGTCGACCAGGACGCGCCGGGTGCGCGGGAGGCGTGGTCGTCCTCGTGGGCGGCCGGGTGGTGCGTGGCATCGGTGCGGTGGGTGTCGTGCTCCATGGCTCTCATCCCCTGTTCCCGTCCAGTGTGGTTCGTCGGCTGGTCCCCACACCAGTGGACTATATACCCTAGGGGGGTATGAAGGCGATGTGTTCGGCCCCCTTCCGGCAGGGCTGTCGCCGTCCGCGGCGGCGACAGCGGTGGGACGGGCGGAACGACGCCCCGAGGGATCCCACGGCCGGCCTTCCGCTCCCCCTCTCCATCCCCCTCCCGTGGTGCCGGTCGTCACGGAGGGTGGGAGCGGCGCTCAGGCCCGGTGGTCGCCGGCGGATGCGGTCAGCAGGTCCAGGGCGTCGCGCAGGCCGCGGGGGCGGGCGATGCCCGGCAGGCGCAGCCCCCGCCAGCCCGGCCCGGCGACCAGTACGGCAGGGCGCACGCGGGCGCCCCGCACGCCCCAGGCGGTGGCGCGTACCCGGCGGACCAGGGCGGGATCGGCGGTACGGCGGGTCTGGGACCACAGGACGACGGCGGACGGTCCGGTGCGGCGCACCGCCTCCTCCATCGCCCCGGCCGGGACGGAGGCGCCGAACATCCGGATGCCGACGCCGTGTTCGGCCAGCGCGGCGGCCAGGACCTCCAGCGGGAGGGTGTGGGTCTCGTCGGGCGCACAGGCCAGCAGCACCGGTGCGGAGGGTGCGGGCGAGGCGGCGGACGCGGGCAGCGGCCGGGCCGCCACGCGGCGCAGGGCCGAGGAGACGTGCCAGGACAGCAGGTGCTCCACCTCCACGTAGCGCTCGCCCGAGGTGACCCACTTGCGGCCCGCCGCCCGCAGGGTGGGCATGATCACCTCCTCCCAGGCGCCGGCCACGCCGTGCGCGGCGATCGCCCGGTCCAGCAGGTCGTCGAGGGCGGGGGCGTCCAGGCGTACGGCCGCGCGGGCCAGGCCCCGGCACTCCCGGCTCACACTGCTGCCCACGGGCAGGGTGTTGCCGCCGCCCGCGCGGGCCGGTGCGGAGGAGGCCGGTTCGTCCGGTTCGGCCGGTTCCGCAGGGGGTGCGGGTTCCGCGGTGACGGCGGGTTCCCCGGGCGCGGGCTGTACGGGCGTGGGGGCCGCCGGGCCGGGCGAGGCGGCGGCGCGCGCCTGGCGAGCGGCCTCCGCCGGGGGCACGCCGGAGGCGGTCAGACGGCACATGGCCTCCAGTACCGCGATGTCCCGCGGCGACCACCGCCGGTGACGGCCGTCCTCCCGGACGCTCGGCCCCAGCCCGTACCGCCGGTCCCACGAGCGCAGGGTGGTGGGCGCGACGCCCAGTCGCCGGGCGACGGCGCCGGTGCTGAGCCCCGCCTGCCCGGGCGTGCGGTCATCGGTTTCCGGAGCACCCGCCATGCGTCCAGGGTAGTCGACGCAGAAACGATGCGACTTGCTGCCGTTCGTCATGCGCTCCACCGTGGAACCACCGAAGCGCACCCCGCGCCCGACGGGAGGAGCGAAGCCATGACGCTTGCGACGGCCCGGGTGGCGGCCCCGAGTACGGTCCCTCGCCCGGACATGCTCACGCGGTCGCGCCGGCCGGCCCCCGGGGGTGCGGCCGCCTCCGAGGAGGAGGTGGCCCGCGCCCTGGTGCGCGGCGAGGAATGGGCCCTGGCCGAACTCTTCGAACGCTGGGGCGCGCTCGTCCACACCCTGTCCGCCCGCGTCCTGGGCGACCGCCAGGACGCGGAGGACGCCACCCAGCAGGTCTTCCTGGCCGCCTGGCGCGGCCGGGACACCTACCGGCCCGAGCGCGGCACGCTGCCGGGCTGGCTCGTCGGCATCACCCGCAAGGTGGCGGCCGACGCGCTGGCCGCCCGCGCCCGGTGCCGCGAGCCGGCCGCGGCGGGCTCCACGTTCCCACCCGCCGCGGCCGGACCCCATCCGGACGAGGTCCTGGACCGCATCCTGGTCGCCCGCGCGCTGGCCGAGCTGTCCGCGCCCCAGCGCCGGGTGCTCTTCCTGGCCTTCTACGAGGACCTCACCCACGCCGAGACAGCCCGCCGCACCGGCCTGCCCCTGGGCACGGTCAAGGCGCACGCCCGCAGGGGGCTGCTGCGGCTGCGCCGGCGGATGGACGCCGTCCGGTACACCCCGTGACCCTCCGCGAACTCCCGCGAGGAGACGATCGACCATGAACATCCGGGACGAACTGCCCATCGACCACCAGCTGGCCGGTGTCTACCGCTACGGAGCCGCCGTCAGCGGCGCCATCCTGCTGGTCTTCGGAGTTCTCGGGTTCGCCAACCGGCTCGACTTCTTCGACACCACCGGCTCCGAGACAGCCGGGCTGTCCGGCAACGGCCTGCTGAGCATGGTCTCGGTGACGGTCGGAACGCTCCTGATCGCAGGCGCGGTCATCGGCGGCAACTTCGCCTCCACGCTCAACATGACGGTCGGCGCGCTGTTCATCCTCAGCGGCTTCGCCAACCTCGCCCTGCTGGAGACGTCCGCCAACATCCTGGCGTTCCGTATGCCCAACGTCATCTTCAGCTTCCTGATGGGCCTGGTCATCGGCACATTCGGGATGTATGGGCGGATAAGTGGCGGACTGCCGCACGACAACCCATACTGGCTCAGGCGCCACCCCGAACAGGCCGCCGCCGAGGAGGAGCGCAGGCGCCGCCTGGCGGCAGCGGGGATCGGCGCACCGGGCCCCGCCCCCGAGGCCCTCGGAGCACGGGGCGCACGGGGCGCCGGCCCGGACCGGCCCGCTCCGAACCGTGACAACCACCGTGAAAGCGCCCGAGGCAGGGCGTAGCGGCACGCCGGCCGGCCAACCCCCCACAGCGGGCGACGGGCAGTCAATTCCATGGAATCCGTCGTGAAGTGCATCCGAAAGGGCCGGCAGTCCGGAAGAGAGGGTGAAGTCCCGCACCTGAGCGGGGCTCCCACGAAGGGAAATCCCGATGATGAACTCGCGCAGCAGGAAGATCGTCTGCGTCACCGCCGGTGCGTGCGCACTGTCCCTGGCCGTGGCCGTCCCCGCCTCCGCGGACAACCACACACAGGGCGAGAAGGCATCGGTCTCGGTCTTCCACGGCGTCCCCGGCCTGACCGTCGACGTCTACGCCAACGGAAACGAGCTGCTCCCCGACTTCGAGCCCGGTACCCTGACCGAACCTCAGGCACTGGACCCGGGCACCTACGACATCGAGGTCTTCGCGGACGGCGAGGGCCCCGACGGCGACCCCGCCATCCAGAAGAGCGTCGAGGTCCCGGCCGGCGCGAACGCCACGCTCGCCGCGCACCTGAACGCCGACGGCGACCCGGTCCTCACCGCCTTCGTCAACGACACCTCCAAGGTCCCGGCCGGACAGTCCCGGCTGACCGTCCGCCACGTGGCCGCCGCTCCGGCCGTGGACGTCCGCGCCGGCGGGGAACCGGTCATCGAGGGCCTGACCAACCCCAACGAGAAGTCGCTGGAGGTGCCCGCCGGCACGGTCAGCGCCGACGTGGTCCTCGCCGGCACCGAGACGGTGGCCATCGGCCCCGCCGACCTGGAACTCGGCGAGGGCGCCAACACCGTCGTCTACGCCTGGGGCAGCGCCGAGGACGAGAACCTCGCGCTGAAGACGCAGACGATCGGCGGCATGGCCTCCGCGCCGGGCGGCGTGGACGCCGGTGAGAGCGGTGCGATGGCCGCGGACAACGAGTCCGCCACCGCCTGGCTGGCCTGGGGCACCGCGGGCGCCGTCGCGGTCGCCGGTCTGCTGGCCGCCCGCCGCCGCTACGCCCGGGACAACTGACGGCCATGCGTGCCCTCATCGGGGGTGGGCGGCCCTCCGCGGCGGCCGTGACGGCCGCCGCGGTGGTCGCCGCCGTCCTGGCGGCTCTGCTGGCCTGGTCGCTGCGGCCGTCCGGAGCCGCGGTGCCGCAGGACTTCGGCGACCGGCCGCGGGCCCAGGAGCCCGCGGCCGGGGCGCCGTTCGAGGTCCACGACAGCGAGGCGGACGGCGCGGGCGGTGCCGGGAACACGTCCGCCCCCGCGCCCGAGCCGGTGTCCCTGAGCATCCCCCGGCTTTCCCTGGAAGCCCGCGTCCAGGGCGTCGGGGTCGAGGACGACGGCACGGTGGAGATCCCCCAGGACGCCGGGCAGGCCGGCTGGTACCGCTACGGACCGGCGCCGGGCGCGCCCGCCGGATCCGCCGTGGTCGTCGGCCACGTCGACGACCGCACCGGCGACCTGGGCGCCTTCGCCAAGCTGTACGGCGTCCGCGAGGGCGACGACATCACCGTCGAGCGCCAAGGCGCCCCGCCGCTGCGGTACGAGGTGACGGCCCGTGAGGTGGTCGACCAGGACAGCCTCCCCGACGAGGTGTTCCGGCGCGACGGACGGCCGGTGCTGACCCTGGTCACCTGCGCGCCCCCGTACGACCGCGAGAGCGGCGGTTACCGGAAGAACCTGCTGGTGTACGCCGTCCCCGCCGGGGAGTGAGACTCGGGGACGACCGGGGCCGGGCGGACGACCGGGGCCGGGCGGACGGGCGGACGGGCACGGTACGGCCCGGCGACAGGCCGCCGCGGCGGCACGGCGAGGAGGAGGACGGCGTGGACCACTGCGACCCCATCCTGTCGGCCGCGCTCGCCTTCGGCGAGGCCTCCGAACAGGAGACCCGTGCCGCCGAGCGGCACCTGGAGCACTGCGCCGCCTGCCGCGAGGAGCTGGCGGCCCTGCGGGAACTGGCGGACACCGCCCGCCGCGCCGCCCCCGCCGACAGCGCGTCCGTACGGCCGCCCCCGCGCGTGTGGGAGGCCGTCGCCGCCGAGATCGCCGCCGAACGCCGGGGCGGCGGGCAGGGCGGCGGACGGGACGGTGGGCGGGACGGAACGGGCAGCGGGCCGGAGTGACGCCGGTCAGCCGGCGGGGATCAGCGTGAGGTAGGCCAGCCCCAGCACACCCCGGTAGTGCAGCCAGGCGGACCGGTGCCCCTCGACACGTTCCCGGACCCCGGCGGCCGAGGGATGGCCGCCGTGGCTCGCCAGCCACTCCTCGGCATCGGCCAGGTAGCCCGACTCGAACTCCTCCCACTCGTCCTCGTTCGCCGTCTCGATCCACTCGATCCGGAACCCGGCGCCCACTGCGGCGTCCACCAGACCCGAGAGAGGGAGGTGGTCCGAGGCGGACGCCCCCGGCCACATGCCCGACAGCTCGGCGGCGGTGGGGGTGCGCTGCCAGAAGCCCTCGCCGAGCAGTACGCGCCCTCCCGGGGAGACCAGCCCGCGCAGCTCCGCGAGGGCGGGGGCGGTGTGACGGGGCGGTTCGACGGAGGTGAGGGCCTGGCTCGCCCCGAGGCACAGGACGAGGTCGGCGGGGCCGCGCCCGGTGTGCTCGGCGGACTCCCGGACGAACTCCATCCGGTCGGCCAGCCCGCGTGACGCGGCGCTCCGGCGGCCGCGCTCCAGGTCCTCGGCGTCGATGTCCAGGCCCGTGCCCGTGCAGCCGGGCACCGCTTCGAGCACGCGCAGCGTCATCTCCCCCCAGCCGCAACCGATGTCGAGGACGGTGGCGGGGCGGTTGCGGGCGAGGCGCGCCACCATGCGGTCGGCACGCGCCCCGGAGAGGGGGCCGTGGAAGGCGAGGCGGGTCAGCCGGGGCGGCGCGTCGGTGTCGGTCACTCCGGGAACGCTAGCGGCGCGGACGGCGGCGGGACAGCGAATATCGGCGGCCACCGCGGCCACCGCGGCCACCGCGGCCACCGCGACCACCGCGACCACGGCGGAAGCCGGCGCGCGGCGACGGGATGTACCGCGGGTAACCGAAACGAGACCGGGGTGTGACCTCGCCGTGGGCAACCCATCCGGGGCCCCGGTGGTCGGGAAACCCGGGCGCGGAGAGCGGAGCGTGCGCATCGCGTACGCGCCGTGTGCGCCCGGACACTTCCGACCACCGAGGAGATGCGAAGAGTGCGACGCCACTCGAGGCACAGACTGTGGCAGCGGGCCGTCGGCGGCCTGACCGTCGCCGGAATGCTGGCGGCGGGCGCCGTCGGCACGGCCAACGCTGAGGAGCCCGGGGGCGCCGCGCCGATCCCGGTGGCCTTCACCGGGCCCGACTCGTTCGACCTGTCGCTCCAGGCGGGGGAGCCCGCCGAGGGAGAGGCCCAGATCGAGGTCGGGCTCAAGGCGCCCGGCGAGACCGAGCCCGACGAGGACGGCATCATCTCCCCCATCCACCAGGGGGAGTACACCGTCACCATCGACGCGACCGGCCTGGAGGGCGTCGCGGACGTGGACCTGCCCTGCGACGCGGACGGCCTGGTGGCCGTCTGCACCGAGTACGAGCTCTACGCGGGCGACGTGTACAACCGGAACTGGGACATCGGCCTCGCGCCCGGCGCGCAGAGCGAGGCCGGGGACACCGGCACCATCACCGTCACCGGCGAGGGCGAGGGGCTGGAGTTCACCGAGCACAGCATCGACGTCCTCGTCGGCGGCCCCGAGTTCCGCATGCGCACGCTGACCGAGCCCGAGGGCTTCGCCGCCGGCGACACCTTCGAGGCCCCGCTGGGCTTCCGCAACGTCGGCGGTGTGGACGCCGACGGCGTCATCCTGCGGTTCACCGGCTCGCGCGGGCTGTCCTTCCCCGAGGAGTACGGCAACTGCGCGTACGCCGTGGAGAACGAGGACAACCTGATCCGGATGAGGCGCGTCGCCCTGTGCACCTTCGAGGGCACCTTCGAGAAGGGCATCTCCTACGAGGTCGGCGAGCCGGTGAAGGTGAGGACCGCCGACTTCGCGCTCAACGACATCTTCTCCTACAGCTTCACCGCGCTCTCCCCCGAGGAGGCCGACCGGCTGCGCGCGGCCGGCGACTACCGCCAGGGCGAGGGCGCCGAGCTGACGATCAGGCAGGCGAAGGGCGGCGGCGACTACGTCCAGTACGCCGAGCTCGACTTCCCGAGGAAGAACACCTACGACCTGGACCTCACCGGCGACCGGGTGAAGGGGAAGAAGGGCGAGACGGTGACGGTGGACGTCGCCATGCACAACCGCGGCCCGGGCTGGATCGGATCGCTGCGCGCGGGCGGCGAGCCCTTCGGCTTCACCGTGGAGATCCCCGAGGGCGCGACGGTGGCCAAGGCGCCCAGGGACTGCGGCCCGCACAACATCGAGGGCGTGGAGCAGCCCGACAGCTACCTGTGCTGGGCCGGCACCCCGATGCTGGAGGACAGCCGGGAGGACTTCGCCTTCGAGCTGCGGATCGACAAGGTGGTCAAGGGCGCCAAGGGCCGGATCCACATGCCCAAGTGGGACAACCCCTGGGAGGGGAACCCCGCCAACGACGACGGCTGGATCGTGCTCAACGGCACCGGCGACGAGAAGACCCCCGGGGACGGCGACTCCACCGGCGGCACGGGTGGCACCGGCGGCTCCGGTTCCGGCTCCGAGGGCAAGGGAGACGGCGACGGCGGGAACGGCGGCGAGGACGGCGGTGAGGGCGACGGCGGCTCCACCGGCTCCACCGGGACCTCCGGCGGCGGGAGCGCGGACGGCAGCCTGGCCTCCACCGGCACGACCGTGCTGGCGGCGGGCGGCCTCGCCCTGCTCCTGCTGGCCGCGGGCGGCGCGGCCGTGGTGATCGTGCGCCGCCGCCGCACGGCGGGCGCCGGCGCGGACGGTACGGGCGGCGCGGCGGCCTGACCTACCGCGCTCCCGAAACACACGGGGGTGCGCCCGCCGGACCCGGCGGGCGCACCCCCTTTCGCATGCCCTCAGCCGGCCGGTACGGCGGCCGGACCGCTGTCGGCGGGGAGGCGCTCCACGATGCCGGCGAGCGCCTCGGCGTCGTCCGCGTCCAGCCCGACGCCGAAGACGTCCCGCAGCACTTCGGGCACCTCGCGCGGCTTCAGCTCCCGCACCCGGCGCGAGCCGTCCGCGCGAGCGGTGGTCACCCAGGTCGCGCCGTACAGCGCCTGGCGGACGTCCGGGCCGGTGCGCTGGACGATCGGGCGCCGCACGAACGGCGAGCGGGGATGGGTGGAGACGTAGTGGTTGCCCACCTCCCAGTCGATCGCGTACTGCGGGTTCAGGGTGAAGGCGTGCAGGTCGCACCACTCCTCCCCGGCCCCGCGCCGCTCGTGCAGCACCCACTCCCGGGCCTGCGCGGTCGTGCCCAGGGGCGTGACGGTGCGCTCCAGCCGGAACTCCCATCCGCTGCCGGAGGTCCGCGCCCCGTCGGCCAGTTCGACCGGCTCCAGCGGACTGCCGCCGAAGCCGACGTCGCAGATCCACACCCGCCCGGTGTCCGCCGTCTGGGCCGTCTCCACGCGCAGGACGGCGTGCGTGGCGGGGCGCACGCGGCCCGAGCCCATGCCCACCCGCGAGGTCAGGCCGCCGACGCCGAAGCCCAGCCGCTCCAGGGCGGCGGCGAAGAGCCGGGCGTGCTCGAAGCAGTAGCCGCCGCGCGCCCGGCGCACGATCTTGTCCTGGAGGGCGGGCAGGCCGAGCGGGACCGGCCGGCCCAGGACGATCTCCAGGTTCTCGAAGGGGATGCCCAGCACGTGCGCGCGGTGCAGGGCACGCAGGTTCGCCTCGGTCGGGGAGCGGTTCCCGTCGTGGCCGATCCGGGCCAGATAGGCGTCCAGGTCCAGCTCCGCGCCGTCCCAGCGCCGGTCCGAGCCGCCCCCGCCGGTGTTCTCCGCGTCCGTCATGGCCGTACGTCCTCCCCGTGGTGTGCTTCCGCGCGGGCCGGCGGGCACCGGCCTGCGCAGACGAACGTAGAACCTCAAGCGGGCTTGAGGTCAAGGAGCGGGCGGGCGGGCACGGGGGATCGGCGCGGAGTTCCGGTGTGGAGGCTCAGCGCAGCGGCTTGGCGTAGCAGCGGCTGCCCGGCTCGTGGCGGTAGACCCCGAACTTCTCGGTGAGCGTGTAGCCGCTCGACTCGTACAGCGCCATCGCCTCCGGCTGCATGGTGCCGGTCTCCAGCACCATCCGCAGCCGCCCCGCCTCCCGCGCGTCCTCCTCCAGCAGGGCCAGGATGCGGCGGGACAGCCCCTGGCGCCGCGCCTCACGGATCACGAACATCCGCTTGAGTTCGGCGTCGCCGTCGCGGTAGTTCTCCCCGTTCTCGTCCATCGCCCGCCAGCCGCCGGTGGCCACGGGCCGGTCCCGCTCGTCGTACGCGATCAGGAACAGGCCGCGCGGCGGCGAGAACATCCCGGGTTCCAGAGGTGTGACATCGCCCTCGCCGCCGTAGCGCTCGGCATACTCCAGCTGCACCAGATCGGTGAGCTTCGCGGCGTCGGGGTGGTCGTAGGCGACGGGCGTGATGCGCATGTCCGCATCGTAAGGTGCCGGGGTGCTGACGATTTCGACGGTCAATGTGAACGGGCTGCGCGCCGCGGCGAAGAAGGGCTACACCCAGTGGCTGGCCGCCACCGACGCGGATGTGGTGTGCCTGCAGGAGGTGCGCGCCGAGCCGGAGCAACTCCCCGGCGAGGTACGCGATCCGGAGGGCTGGCACGCGGTCTACGCCCCGGCCGCCGCCAAGGGGCGGGCGGGCGTGGCGGTGCTCACCCGGCGTGCGCCCGAGGACGTACGGGTGGGTTTCGAAGTGAGCGAGTTCACGGACTCCGGCCGCTATCTGGAGGTGGACCTGCCGGGTCTGACCGTCGCCAGCCTCTACCTGCCCTCGGGCGAGGTCGGCACCGAGAGGCAGGAGGAGAAGGAGCGCTTCATGGCGGCCTTCCTGCCCTACCTGGCCGGGCTGCGCGAGCGCGCCGCCGCGGCCGGCCGCGAGGTCCTGGTCTGCGGCGACTGGAACATCGCCCACCAGGAGGCCGACATCAGGAACTGGAAGGCCAACCGGAAGAACTCCGGCTTCCTGCCCGAGGAGCGCGCCTGGCTCGGCCGGGTCTTCGACGAGGCGGGCTACGCCGACGTCGTCCGCCGCCTCCATCCGGACCAGGACGGGCCGTACTCGTGGTGGTCCTACCGGGGCCGGGCCTTCGACAACGACGCGGGGTGGCGGATCGACCTTCACGTCGCCACCGAGCCGTTGGCGCGGCGGGCGGTGAAGGCGTACGTGGAGCGCGCGGCCGACCACGCGGGCCGGTGGAGCGACCACGCGCCGGTGACGGCCGTCTACGCGCCCTGACGGCCGGAGGCGCCGCCGTCCCCGTCCCCGCCGCCGTCTCCGTCCCCGCTTCCCTCGCCGCGCCCGCCCGGCAGGAGGCCGGCGGCCAGCCGGCGGGACTCCGCCAGGAGGGGGCCCAGCACCGCCAGCCCTTCGGGTACGGCGGTGGCGTGCCGGGGGAGCTCGGCGCGGAGCCGGTCCTGCTCGACGCGGATCTCCCCGACGGCCTCGTGCAGTTCGCGGCGGGCCGTCTCGGGGTCGTCGCCGGTGACGGTGCGCCCGTAGGCGCCCAGCGCGTCGGCCACCCGCTGGAGGAAACCGGCGTACGGGCGGGTGACCTCGTGGTCGGGCCGGGGCACGCCGTCGCTCTCGTCGGCGGCCTCCAGCAGGGTGCGGGTCAAGGCGGTGAGGCGTTCGGCGACGTCCTCCAGGGTGGCCAGCGTCTCCTCGTACGCCGCCGTCAGCCGCGCGGCCTCGGCGCGTCGGCGGCTCTCGGGGTTGAGGCGCATGCTCTCGCGGCTCCAGCCGACCGCGGACTCCACGCCGCGGATCAGCCGGGGCAGCCGGCGGGCCCGGTCGTACCAGGCGCGGATGCGGTCGTACTCCCAGGGCTCGTCCAGGCCGTCCGCGACCTCGGTCACGATCTCCCGCGCCTCGCGGACGGCGGAGTCCACCGCGTCGCGCGCGCTGCGCAGATGGACGGGCGGCAGGACGAGCGCGTTGACGCCGACGCCGACGGCTGTGCCCAGCAGGGCGGCCAGCACGCGGGAGACGGCCGAGTCGAGCGTGGCCTCGCCGGGGACGAGGGTGAACAGGGCGGCGGTGGAGGCGTAGATGCCCTGGGCGCCGAAGCGAGGCCAGTTGCCCAGCAGGGTGGTGACGGGCAGGACGAGGATCATCACCAGCACCGGATGGCCGAGGGGGATGACCAGGGCCGCGGCCAGCACCGTGCCGACGGTGATCGCCATCGTCTGCTGGAGCCCCTGCCACACCGAGCGGTAGACGGTGGCCTGCACCAGGACCACCGCCACCCAGGGCGCCATCAGGGCGAAGGCGTCGGGCAGCAGCCAGGCGGCGGCCAGCCAGGCCAGGACGGCGGCGAGCGCGGCCTTGAGGGACTGGACGACGACGTCGCGCTCCCGGCCCGGCCCCTGCCAGGCTCGGCGCAGGGAGCGGGCGCCCCAGGAGACCTCGGCCCGCACCGCGCGCATGGCGCGGGTCGTGGGGGAGGGTCGGTCGGAACGCGTCGTGGACCCGGACTGTGTGTGCACCATCGAGGTACGGGTTGCCGTGGGGGCGGCGGTCATACATGGGCTTCACGGGCACGGCGCGGCGGAAGGGCCGCGCGCCGGTCAGCCGCCGGGCCGGCTCCGCGACCGCCCGGTTGGCCTCGGTCCTCCGGGTTCCCCGCCCGGCTCCGGTTCCGGCCTCGGCTCCCCGTCCGGCCCGTCCGGCCCGTCCGGCTCGTCCGGCCGCGACCAGCTCTCCAGCTCCGCGCGGACGCGGCGGTCCATGGCCAGCGCCAGTTCGACGTCGACCACCTGCTCGGCCAGCGGGCGCAGCCGGTCCATCACGTCCGACAGGCGCCGCAGGTCGTCGGGGGAGAGCTCGCGGACGCCGGTGAACAGATGGGCGCGGACGAGGTTGGTGAACAGGTCGGCGACGGCGTCGGCGTGCTCGCGCACCACGCGCCCGGCCTCCAGCACGGCCCCCAGCGGGATGCCCTCGCCCACCAGGGCGGTGGAGGCGTCGAGCAGGCGGCGGCTGACGTGGACGACCTCGTCGCCGTCGACGGCGACGTAGCCCAGGTCCAGGGCGGTGGCGAGGTTGTCGGAGGTGACCTCGTCGGGGAAGTGGGCGGCCAGGTCCTCGGGGGTGAGGCGGACGGGGGTCTCCTGCGACCAGGGGGAGACCAGCGTGCTCTCCAGGCCGAGCAGTTCGGCCGCGCCGCCCGCGTCCCGGCCCTTCTCGAAGGCGTCGATCAGGTCGGCGATCCCGCCGAGGGTGTGGCCGCGGGCCAGCAGCGCGGAGATCGTCCGCAGCCGGTTGAGGTGGTGCTCGTTGTACCAGGCGATGCGGCCCTCGCGGCGCGGCGGCGGGAGGAGCCGGCGCTCGCGGTAGAACCGCAGGGTGCGCACGGTGATGCCGGCCGCCCTGGCGAGTTCGGCCGTGCGGTACTCGGCGGGCGGGTCCGTGCCGTCGTCCTCCGGTCCGGTCCGCGCGTGCGCCGCGCCGTCCGCCCGTCCGTTGTCCGCCGATGTTCTGTCCGCCACACCGAGAGCCTATGCGGCGGGAGCGGCCGGACGCCCGGGCCAGGGGTGCAACCGGCGGTAACTTTCCCTCGCCGTACCCCTACCCATGGGTACGTTCCTGCTCTACTCTCCAACCATGCCAGCGATCACTGGCATGTTTCACGGGCGAGGCCACACAGGACAGCAACAGGACACACCGGAGTCGGGAGGCGGCATGGCCGGACACGAACACGTACGGGTGGCGGTGATCGGGTCGGGATTCGGAGGCCTGGGCGCCGCCGTACGACTGCGCCGCGCGGGCATCACGGACTTCGCCGTACTGGAGCGCCGCGACTCCGTGGGCGGCACCTGGCGCGACAACAGCTACCCCGGGTGCGCCTGCGACGTGCCCTCCCACCTCTACTCGTTCTCTTTCGCGCCCAACCCCGACTGGCCGCGGAACTTCTCCGGGCAGGAGCACATCCGCGCCTATCTGGAGAAGGTCGCCGACACCTTCGGACTGCGCCCCCACATCCGCTTCGACTCCGAGGTGCTGAGCGCCCGCTGGGACACCGAGGCGCTGCACTGGGAGATCGAGACCGCCCGCGGCGCCCTGACCGCCGACATGCTCGTCTCGGCCACCGGCCCGCTCTCCGACCCCAAGATCCCCGACATCCCCGGCCTGGACGGCTTCACCGGCAAGGTCTTCCACTCCGCCCAGTGGGACCACGACTACGACCTGCGCGGCAAGCGCGTCGCCATGATCGGCACCGGTGCGTCCGCCATCCAGATCGTCCCCTCGATCCAGCCGCTGGTGGACAGACTCACCCTCTTCCAGCGCACCCCGCCGTGGGTCATGCCGCGCATGGACCGGGAAATCACCCGAGCCGAGCGCTGGCTGCACGCCAAGGTGCCCCCCACACGCGCGCTGCGCCGCCAGATGCTCTGGCTGATCAGGGAGTTCCAGGTCGGCGCCTTCACCAAGCACCCCGCACAGCTCGGCCTGGTGGAGAAGCTCGCCAGGCACCACATGACCAAGGTCGTCAAGGACCCGGTGCTGCGGGCCAAGCTGACCCCCGACTACCGCATCGGCTGCAAGCGCATCCTGCTGTCCAACACCTACTACCCGGCCCTGGTCAAGCCCAACGTGGACGTGGTCGCCTCCGGCCTGAAGGAGGTGCGCGGCAACACCCTGGTGGCCGCCGACGGCACCGGGACCGAGGTGGACGCTGTGATCTTCGGCACCGGCTTCCACGTCACCGACATGCCGGTCGCCCAGCGGATCACCGGCGCGCAGGGCATCACGCTGGCCGAGGCCTGGAAGGACGGCATGGAGGCGCTGCGCGGCTCCACGGCCACGGGCTTCCCCAACTTCATGACCGTCATCGGGCCCAACACCGGCCTCGGCAACAGCTCGATGATCCTCATGATCGAGGCGCAGCTGAACTACATGGTCGACTACCTCCGGCAGCTGGAGACGCTCACCGCCGGATCGGCCGGCCGGGCCGCGCTCGACGCCCGCCCCGAGGCCGTGCGCTCGTGGACCGACCACGTCCAGCGGCGGATGACGCGCACCGTGTGGAACACCGGCGGCTGCGACAGCTGGTATCTGGACGCCAACGGCCGCAACACCACCGTGTGGCCGGGCACGACCGGCGAGTTCAGGAAGGTGACCAGGAACGTGGACCTGGCCGAGTACGAGGTGCTGCGGGCCCCGGCCCGCAGCGGACAGCGGAAGGCGGAGGCGACCCGATGAGCCGTGGACCCCGAACGACGGACGGGCCGTACGCCCCGCCCACCCCGCGCCGCGAGCTGACCGTGACCTCCGCCGACGGCTCCCGGCTGCACGTCGAGGAGCACGGCCGCGAGGACGGGCCAACGGTCGTCCTGGTGCACGGCTGGACCTGCTCGACCGCCTTCTGGGGCCCCGTGGTCCGTCGGCTGGCCGACGACCACCGGGTGTTCGTCTACGACCAGCGCGGCCACGGCCGCTCCCCGGCCGTCGGCCCCGACGGCTACAGCACCGACGCCCTCGCCGACGACCTGTGCGCCGTCCTGGAGGCGGCCGGATCCCGGGCGGTCGTCGCCGGGCACTCCATGGGCGGCATGACGGTCATGGCCGCCGCCGGGCGCCCGCAGGTGCGCGAGCGCGTCGCCGCCGCGCTGCTGTGCAACACCGGCAGCTCCCGGCTGCTGGACGAGTCCACCGTCGCGCCGCTGAGAGCGGGCAGACCGCGCTACCGGATCCAGAAGGCCGTCCTCGGCTCCAGCCTGCCGCTGGGCCCGGTCACGCCGCTGGGCATGCGCGTCCTGCGGTACGCCACGATGGGCCCCGGCGCGACGAAGGAGCAGATGCGGGCGTGCGCCCGCATCGTCCACGCCTGCCCGCGCTCCGTACGCGCCTCCTGGGCCCGGAAGGTCCTGGCGGTGCTGGACCTGGACGCCAACCTCGCCGCCCTGGACCTGCCCGTCGGCATCATCACCGGCGAGAAGGACCGGCTCACCCCGCCGGTGCTCTCCCGCCGCATCGCCGAGGCGCTGCCGGACTGCACCGGACTGACCGAACTGCCCGGCCTGGGGCACATGACGCCCCTGGAGGACCCCGGCGCCGTCGCCGGCGCGGTGGCCGCGCTGGTGCGCGACCACCTGGCGGACACGGCGCACGACGCGGGGCAGAACACACCGCCGGCCGGGGTGCCGGCCGGGAAGGAGAGCGCGTAATGGCACGCAGGGACCTCCAGGGCCAGGTGGCGGTGGTGACGGGCGCGGCCCGGGGCGTGGGCGAACTCCTCGCCCGCAAGCTGGCGGCGCGCGGCGCGCGGCTCGCGCTGGTCGGGCTGGAGCCGGACGAGCTGAGGAAGGTCGGCGAGACGCTGCCGACGGACTCCGCGCACTGGCACGCCGACGTCACCGACCACGAGGCCATGTCCCGGGTGGCACGGGAGGTGCGCGAGCGCTTCGGCGCGGTCGACATCGTCGTCGCCAACGCCGGTGTGGCCACCGGCGGCCCCTTCACCGACTCCGACGAGACCGCCTGGCGCCGGGTCATCGAGGTCAACCTGCTGGGCAGCGCCACCACCGCCCGCGCCTTCCTGCCCGCCCTGATCGAGTCGCGCGGCTACCTGCTCCAGATCGCCTCGCTCGCCGCCCTCACCCCGGCCCCGATGATGACGGCGTACTGCACCTCCAAGTCGGGTGTGGAGGCCTTCGCCCACAGTCTGCGCGCGGAGGTCGGCTACCAGGGCGTGCGCGTCGGCGTCGGCTACCTGAGCTGGACCGACACCGACATGGTGCGCGGCGCCGACCAGGACGAGGTGCTGCGCGACCTGCGCGGCCGGCTGCCCTGGCCGACCAACAGGACCTACCCGCTGGGCCCGGCGGTGGACCGGATCGTCGCGGGCATCGAGCGGCGCTCGTTCCACGTCTACGGGCAGTGGTGGCTGCGCGGCATGCAGTCGGTCCGCGGCTACCTGCCGGGGATCATCGGCCGGGTCGGCCAGCGCGAGATGAGGCACTTCGCACCCCGCCTGGCCGCCTCCGGCGGCGGCCCCCGCGGCCTGGTCGGCGCGGGCGGCGCGGCGGACGAGAAGGAGCGCACGGAGGGCTGAGCGCGCGGAAGGCCGCTCGGGGACGGAAGCGGGCGCGGTCGCCGTACGCCGTCACCCGGGGAGGCGTCATGGGCTTCCTGCCCGCGGCCGCACGGGACTTCTTCCCCCGGCCCGGGGTGCGCTGCGTGGACGTCACCGACCTGCCCCCGTCGGCCTCGGCGGTGGCCTGGTTCGCGCGGAACCGCGACAGGCCCACCGTCGCCGCCGTCCGCCGTGCCGCGACGGCGGTCACCCGGTCCCGTCGGAGACCCGGCCCGCCCGGGGACCCGGGCCGGGGCGCCGCGCGGCCTCCGTCCGGAACCGGGTGAACCCGCGGGGCGGGTGGAAGGAGCCCCGTCACGACCCGGCCGCCCCCGCCCGGCCGTCCTCCCCGGCGCCGAACACGTGCAGCACCAGGCCGGTCTCGCCGGGGGCGGCCGGTATGTGCAGGGTCTCGTAGTCCAGGGTGAGCAGCCCGGCCGTCGGGTGCCGCAGCCGTTTGCGCCCCGCCGTGCACATCACGACCTCCCCGGTGGCCCAGATCCGCCGGAACTCTGAGCTGTGGGCGGACAGTTCGGCGAGGAGCGAGGCGAGTTCCCGGTCCTCGGGATAGCGTCCCGTGGCGACCCGCAACTGCCCCACGGCCTCCACCGCCCTGTCCTCCCAGTCGGGGAAGACGGCCCGGGAGGAGACGGGATCCAGGAAGAGGTACCGGGCCTGGTTCCGCTCGCTGCGGCCGGGACCGCCCAGACCGCCGATCAGTTCGGCGCCCGGCTCGTTCCACGCCACCACGTCGGTGCGGTGGTTCGTCACGAAGGCCGGCAGGTGGGCCATGGAGTCCAGGATCCGCCGCAGCAGGGGACTGACCCGGGTACGGGGCGCGGGCCCGTGCCGGCCCGCGGTCAGGGTGTCGAGGTGCCTGCGCTCCGCCGCGTCGAGGCCGAGCGCCTTGGCGAGCGCGCCGAGCACCTCGGGGGAGGGCTGGGTGGCCCGGCCCTGTTCGAGGCGTACGTAGTAGTCCACGCTGATCCCGGCGAGCTGGGCCAGCTCCTCGCGGCGCAGCCCGCGCACCCGCCGCCGGCGGCCGCCGGGGAGGCCGACCTGCTCCGGTGTGACGCGTCCCCGGCGGGCGCGCAGGAAGGCGCCGAGCGCCCTCCGGGTGTCGCCGATCCCGTCGATTCCGTCGATCCCACCGGTCCCGTCGGTGTCTCCGGCCCTGTCGGCCCTGCCGGTCCCGTCGATGAGGTTCCCGCCGTCCATGCGCCCAGTATGGGTGGCCCTCGCGGTACCAGGACCGCCGTTCCGCCGGTCGAAGCGGGTACTGGCTGCCCGGACGCGCCCGGAGGAGTGTGGCGGCATGACCGAAGCCGTACCGCAGCAGAGCAAGAAGATCCTCATCGTCGGCGCCCACCCCGAACCCCGCTCCCTCACCGCCTCCCTGACCGCCTTCGCGGCCGGGCACCTGCGCGGGGCGGGGCACGAGGTGCGGATCTCCGACCTCTACGCGATGAAGTGGAGGGCGGCGGTGGACGCCGACGACTTCCCCGACCACCCCGCCGACCGGCGGCTGGACCTGCTGGCCGCCTCGGAGGAGGCCGCCCGGACGGGGCGGCTGTCCCCCGACATCGCCGCCGAGCAGGAGAAGGTGCGCTGGGCGGACGCGGTGGTCCTGCAGTTCCCGCTGTGGTGGTTCTCGGTGCCCGCGATCCTGAAGGGCTGGATGGACCGGGTGTTCGTCCGCGGGTTCGCCCACGGCCCCGGCCTTCCCCCGCCCTACAGCGAGGGCGCCCTGGCGGGACGGCGGGCGCTGATGTCGGTGACGGCCGGCGCCCCGAGGTCGTCCTTCTCCGACCGCGGCGTGCACGGGCGGCTGACGGATCTCCTCCACCCGTTCCAGCACGGCCTGTTCTGGTTCACCGGCATGGCGCCGCTCGAACCGTTCGCGGTGTACGACGCGAACGTCCTGCCCCGGGAGCGGTTCGAGGCGGCGAAGCGGGAGTACGGGCGGCGGCTCGACCGGCTCTTCACGGACGAGCCGGTCCCGTACCGGTCGCTGACCGGCGGCGACTACGACCGCGGCATGCGGCTGCTGCCGGGCGTGGAGGCGCCGGGGACGAGCGGTCTGGACCTGCACGTCCGCCCGCGCGGCTGAGCGCCCGGGCCCGGCGGGCACCCGCCCGCCGGGCCCGGGCGCGAACGGCCGCTGTCCGCGCGACTAGGCGTTCGGCCTGTCCTCCTCGTCCCACTCCGCGGGGCTGTCCTCGTGGGGGTGGAGTTTCCAGTCCTCCTGCTCGCGGTCGCGGGTCCTCGGCCGCCGGGAGCGGTCATCGCCCTCACGGGATCCGCCCTCACGGGATCCGCCCCCGCGGGACCCGCCCTGCGCCGTCTGGCGCCTGTTCCTGATCTCGTCGAAGTCGTCCGAGTGCTTGTCCGACTTGCCCATGCGCACTCCCGGAACTCGTCGGGACGGTCGGGTCACCACCAGGCTGACACGCCCGCGGGCGCCTCGCACATCGAGCGGCTCAGGGCCTCGGCGGCAGCGGGGGACGGCTGCGGTCGGGGACGTCGTCGTAGCCGGGCGGGGCGGCGGCCGGATGGCGCTCCAGCAGGTCCAGCGCGGTGCGCACGGCCGTCTCCAGCATCGGGTGGTGGTCCTCGGCCCAGTCCGTCGGGGTGCGCAGCACCTCGATGTCGGGCTCCACCCCGTGGTTCTCCACCGACCACTTGTACTCGTCGAACCACGCCGCGTTCATCGGCACGGTGATGACCGTGCCGTCGCCGAGCCGGTGGCGCCCGGTCATGCCGACCACCCCGCCCCAGGTACGGGCGCCGACCACCGGGCCGATGCCCAGCAGCCGGAACGCGGCGGTGATCATGTCGCCGTCGGAGGCGGTGGCCTCGTCGGCCAGGGCCACTATCGGGCCGCGCGGGGCGTTGGAGGCGTAGCTGACCGGCTGGGAGTGGCGCACCAGGTCCCAGCCGAGGATGGTGCGGGTCAGCGCCTCGACGACCAGCTCGCTGATGTGGCCGCCCGCGTTGCCGCGCACGTCCACGATCAGCGCGGGCCGGGAGACCTCCATGCGCAGGTCGCGGTTGAACTGCGCCCAGCCGGAGCCGCCCATGTCCGGGATGTGCAGATAGCCGCACCGGCCGTCGCTGAGCCTGCGCACCACCGCGCGCCGCCGGCTCACCCAGTCCTGGTAGCGCAGCGGGCGCTCGTCGATGAGGGGGACGACGGCGACGCGGCGGGGGCGCCGCGGGGCGGCGTCCGGGCCGTCGCCGGGGTCGGCGGTGAGGAAGGCCAGCTCCACGGTGGTGCCGCCGGCCGCGGCCAGCAGCGGGAACGGGCCGGCGTCCGGGTCCACCGGGCGTCCGTCGACATGGGTGAGCACCGAGCCCTCGCGGATGCCGGAGCCGGCCAGCGGGGAGCGGGCCCGTGAGTCGGAGGAGTCGCCCGGCAGGATGCGCTCCACCCGCCAGCGGCCCTCCCCGTCGCGGGCGAAGTCGGCGCCCAGCAGCCCGATCGGCCGCTGGTAGTGGGCCGGGCCCTCGTTGCGGCGGGCCGGCGAGACGTACGCGTGCGAGGTGCCCAGCTCGCCCACCGTCTCGCGCAGCAGGTCGGCGAACTCGTCCGGCGAGGCGACCCGTTCGACCAGCGGGCGGTACTGGTCCAGGATCGCGTCCCAGTCCACGCCGGACATGCCCGGATCCCAGAAGTACGAGCGCATGATCCGGCCCGCCTCGTCGAACGCCTGCCGCCACTCGGCGCGCGGATCGGCGTCGTGCAGGATCCGGCGCAGGTCGAGGTGGGTGATGGAGTCGGCGTCGGCGTGCTCGCTCGCCGGGACGGCCCGCAGGTCGCCGTCGTCGTTGACCACCAGGCGGGTGCCGTCGCCGCTGACCGCGAACCAGTCGATGTCGCTGGTCAGTTCGGTGCGCTTGGCCTTGACCAGGTCGAAGTGCTCCAGGGTGGGGCGGCCGGAGGTGTCGGCCGGGTTGGCGAAGGTCTCGCCCAGCGCCCCGGAGATCGGCCAGCGCAGCCAGACCAGCCCGCCGCCGCTGACCGGGTGGAGCGAGGAGTACTTCGAGGCCGCCACGGGGAAGGGCGTGACGCGGCTGGCCAGCCCCTCTGCCTCCACCAGCACCGTCCCCTCCTCCCCGGCAGCCTCGCCGAGGGCGTCCGGGTCCAGGCCGCCGGCCGCCGGGCGGCCCTCGGGGGAGAGGGCGAACGGCGAGGGCGTGGCCGAGGACAGCGGTACCAGGTACGGGCGGCAGCCCAGCGGGAAGGACAGGTCGCCGGTGTGCACGTCGTACACCGGGTCGAAGCCGCGCCAGGAGAGGAAGGCGAGATAGCGGCCGTCGCGGGTGAAGACGGGCTGCTCGTCCTCGAAGCGGCCCTCGGTGACGTCCAGGATGGTGCGGTCGGACAGCCGGGCGATCCGGATGCGGGTGAGCGCGCCGTCGGTGCCGGGGTGGGCCCAGGCCAGCCACTGGGAGTCGGGGGAGAAGGCGAGGTGGCGGACGGGACCGTTGACGGAGCGGACCAGCTCGGCGACACCGGAGACTGCCGCGGCCCCGGAGGGCCCAGAGGTCCCGGTGGCCCCGGTGGTCCCGGCGGCTTCGGTCCCGGTCGCTCCGGCTCCGGCGGCCCCACCGCCTCCGCCCTCGTTCCCCTCCCCGGCGTCCACCAGCAGCAGCCGCCCGTCGTGCGAGGCGACGGCCAGGGTGGCGCCGTCCGGAGAGGCGATCAGCTCGTGCACCCGCCCCAGCCGCCCCGCGGCCAGCCGCACCGGCTCGCGGGCACCGGTGGCCCGCGGCAGGTCGGCGATCTCCACCGCGTCCTCGCCCTCGGCGTCGGTGACGTAGGCGATCCGGCCGGTGGAGCCGAGCATCTCCGGCAGCCGCACCCGCACCCCCGGGGTGTCGGCGATCACCCGCGCCGGGCCGTCGCGGTGGGTGAGCCAGTACAGGCTGCCGCGCACCCCCACCGCGCTGGCGCGCCCGGTGGTGTCCACGGCCAGGGAGCTCACATGGCCCGCGGCCGACACCTGGTAGACCCGGCGCCCGGCGCGCGGCCCCGCCAGCCGCACCGGCAGCCGGCGCGGCTTCGCGTGCGGCGAGAAGTCGTCCACCAGCCACAGCTCGCCCGCGCACTGGTACACCACGCGCTCGCCGTCGGTGGAGGCGTGGCGGGCGTAGAAGTCGGCGTGGTCGGTGTGGCGGCGCAGGTCGGTGCCGTCGGGCAGGCAGGAGTAGAGGTTGCCCACCCCCTCGTGGTCGGAGAGGAACGCGATCCGGCCGCCGACGATCATCGGGCAGTCCAGGTGCCCGTACAGCTCGGGCACCAGGCGCTCGCCCTCCAGCCACAGCCGTCCCATCGCGCCGCCGCGGTAGCGCTTCCAGGCGGCCGGCTCGTGCGGCGGGGTGCCGGTCAGCAGCAGGGTGCGCCGCTTTCCGCCCAGGTCGGCGACGGCGAGGTCCGACACCGGGCCCCAGGGCAGCTTCTCGCCCGGACCGCCGCCGGTCGGCAGCCGGTAGGCCCAGGCGAAGTGCGAGAACGGCTGGCCGTGCGAGGCCACGGCCAGGATGTCCCCCTCGGGCGTCCAGCCGCGGACCTGGGTGTCCACCGCGCCCCAGTAGGTCAGCTGCCGCGACGGCCCGCCGTCGACCGGCGTCAGGTGCACCTCGGGGTCCAGGCTGCGCCAGTTCGTGTACGCGATGTGGCGGCCGTCGGGGGAGAAGCGCGGGTGCCCGAGGCGGGTGCGGTCCACCGTCAGGCGCCAGGCGCGCGGCGGCCGGGCGGCCCCGGGCGCGAGCGGGGCGATCCACAGGTCGTCCTCGGCGGTGAAGCAGAGCAGTTCGCCGTGGAGGTGCGGAAACCTGAGGTACGCCCCGGAGGAGTCCGGGGAGGGGGGAGCGGGGG
>NZ_JAKMAY010000500.1:0-2360 GCF_022015835.1 Streptomyces sp. ICN903
GCTCCCGCCCGTACCGCCGGTGCGGTCCGTACCGCCGTCGCCGCCGTTCACGTGCCGGCCCGTCCTCTCCGCCATACGGCCATGCTTGGCCCCGCTCCCACCTCCCGCAACTCGCGGGGAGGGGCGCCCGGGCCCCGCCTTCCCGTCGTGACCTGCCGCACTCCGGCCCGGCGGCGGTTGGGTGGGCCGGCCAGGTGAGGCTTACGATCCTCTGCGTGTCCAAGCTGACCGACGTGTCCAAACGGATCCTGATCGGCAGTGCGCTGCGCAGCGACCGGCTCACCCAGACGCTCCTGCCCAAGCGCATCGCCCTCCCGGTCTTCGCCTCCGACCCCCTGTCGTCGGTCGCGTACGCCCCGGGCGAGGTCCTGATGGTGCTCTCCATCGCGGGATTCTCCGCCTACCGCTTCGGGCCGTGGATCACCCTCGCCGTCGTCGTGCTCCTGTTCGTGGTGGTCGCGTCGTACCGGCAGAACGTCCGCGCCTACCCCTCCGGAGGCGGCGACTACGAGGTCGCCACCGCCAACCTCGGCCCCCGTGCCGGGCTCACCGTCGCCGGCGCCCTGCTGGTGGACTACGTCCTGACGGTGGCCGTGTCGGTCGCGGCCGGGGTGGAGAACCTCGCCTCGGCCATCCCGTTCGTCTCCGAGAACAAGACCGGCACGGCGGTGGCGGTCATCGCGCTGCTGGCCGTGCTGAACCTGCGCGGCGTACGCGAGTCCGGCACGATATTCGCCGTTCCCACCTACCTCTTCGTCGCCTGCGTGCTCGGCACCATCGCCTGGGGCGCCTTCCGAGGCCTGGTCCTGGGCGACGAGATGTCGGCGCCCAGCGCCGGATACGAGGTCAGCGCCGAGACCGCGGAGCTGACCGGCTTCGCCCTGCTCTTCCTGCTCCTGCGGGCCTTCTCGTCCGGCTGCGCCGCCCTCACCGGCGTCGGCGCCATCAGCAACGGCGTCCCCGCCTTCCGCCGCCCCAAGAGCCGCAACGCCGCGACCACCCTGGCGCTGATGGGCGGGCTGGCCGCCACCATGTTCGGCGGCATCATCGCCCTGGCCCTGGCCACCGGTGTGAAGATGTCCGAGACGCCCGCCACCGACATCCTCATCGACGGCCGCCCCGCCGGCCCCGACTACCACCAGGACCCGGTCATCGCCCAGGTCTCCGCGGCCGTCTTCGGCAACGGCTCGCTCCCCTTCCTCCTGGTCGCCGCGGCCACCGCGCTCATCCTCTTCCTGGCCGCCAACACCGCCTACAACGGCTTCCCCGTCCTCGGCTCGATCCTCGCCCAGGACCGCTACCTGCCCCGCCAGCTGCACACCCGGGGCGACCGGCTGGCCTTCTCCAACGGCATCGTGCTGCTGGCCGTCTTCGCGGGCGTGCTCGTCTACGCCTACGACGCCGACTCCACCCGGCTGATCCAGCTCTACATCGTCGGCGTCTTCGTCTCCTTCACCTTCAGCCAGACCGGCATGGTCCGGCACTGGAACCGCCACCTCGCCCAGGAGACCGACTCCTCCGCCCGCCGCCGGATGAAGCGCTCCCGCGCCATCAACGCCTTCGGCGCCTTCTTCACCGGCCTGGTCCTGGTGGTGGTGCTGGTCACCAAGTTCAGCCACGGCGCCTGGGTCGCACTCATCGGCATGGCGCTCTTCTACGCGATGATGACCGCCATCCGCCGCCACTACGACCGGGTCGCCGAGGAGCTGGCGCTGCCGGCCGAGGCCGGGCGGGAGGAGATGGCCAGGCCCTCGCGGGTGCACTCCATCGTCCTGGTCTCCAAGGTCCACCGGCCGACCCTGCGGGCGCTGGCGTACGCCAAGATGATGCGCTCCGACACCCTGGAGGCCCTCAGCGTCAACGTCGATCCCGAGGAGACCCGCGCCCTGTTCGAGGAGTGGAACCGGCGCGGCATCGACATCCCGCTGAAAACCCTGGACTCCCCCTACCGCGAGGTCACCCGGCCGGTCGTGGAGTACGTCAAGGGCCTGCGCCGCAGCAGCCCGCGCGCCGTGGTCAGCGTCTACATCCCCGAGTACGTCGTCGGCCACTGGTACGAGCAGCTCCTGCACAACCAGAGCGCCCTGCGGCTCAAGGGCCGCCTGCTGTTCACCCCCGGCGTGATGGTCACCTCCGTGCCCTACCAGCTGGAGTCCTCCGAGCGCGCCCGGCTGAGGGCGCGCAGGCGCTCGGAGTGGAGCGCGCCCGGTGCGGTGCGCCGCGGCCCCGCCGGCCCCGAACGGCCCGCGGACCGGAGGGAGGGGGACGGGCGACGGGAGTGACCCGGGCGGACCGGTAGGCTGGAGGACTGCCGTCCATGCGCCCCGCCGTCCGTTGGAGCCGCTCCCCATGCCCCCCGC
>NZ_JAKMAY010000501.1:0-2360 GCF_022015835.1 Streptomyces sp. ICN903
ACCCCCCGCCCGCCGCCGGCGGCTGAGCCGGCCCGGCGGCCGGGTGACCGTCGCCTCCGGCGTCACCGGCCACCACGGTCGCCCTCCACGCCCCCGCGGACCCGCACGGACTCGCCGAGCCGGCGGCACTGCCGGGACCGCCAGCGCTCGTCGCCCGGCGCGCCGCGCCGGTGTGGACGGCGGTGACGGCACCGGCGCTGATCGCGGCGGTCGTCCTGCGGCCGCCGGGGTGAAGGAGACCGGCGTCGTCGTCGCGCTCTTCCTCGCCCTGGCGGCGCCTGACGACGGGTCCGTATCCTCGGGCCGAGCAGTGCCGCGACCTGCGGGCCGGTCCGGACAGCGAACAAGGCCCGGGCGCCGACCCGATTCCTCGTCATGGAGCGAGTGACGGGACTCGAACCCGCGCTCCGAGCTCGGGAAGCAGTGCTCGTCCGGCCTTCATTCCCGCGATGCGGCGTGGCTGCTCCTACGCTGCGTCCATGCGCACCGTGTTCCTGTTTCCCGCTGCCGATCGTGCCGACACAGTGGCCTGCCTGGACCAGCACATGGCGGGGGGCGACGGGGCGTGGACGTTCGCCGAACGCGTCCATGTCGTGATCGACGATGAGGAAACCGGCTGCTTGTTCCGAGACTGGGAGCCTGATGACGTGGCCCTTCTCGAAGCGGCCCTCGGATATCACCCCACATGGGCAGTGCAGGCTGACATATCCGGGCGCATCGACGGAACTGCTGAGGTGCGCCACCTCGCCGCGCTGTTGCTGAAACGAGGCGGTGTCGCGTTCGACGACTACTCCGAGCATGCCTGGACCCTGCAGGAGATCGAGGCGGAGACCGCGGTCGAGGGCCTGCGCTTCTTCGACTTCCGTACGTACCACGAACGCCACCGCCACCCTGGACCGTGAGGGCGGTGGAGCGACTTCGGCCGAGAGCTGCCGCGGAGGGTGGGCCGGGTGCGGGTGCGGGTGCGGGTGCGGGTGCGGGTGCGGCTGTGGGGCGTGGCCGGGACCGCCCATCCGGCCACCCCGGAGCCGGTCACCGCCTCCCTGGAGGAGGTGTCCCACGACCATCCGGCGACCCGGTGGACGGTGGCCCACCGGCAGGCCCTGACCCTCCACGACCGCACCCCCGTGGACCTCCAGGCCCTCCGAGCCCTCCCCGCATGACCGCTTGTCGTCACGCTCCCGTCCGGCCCGGCCGGGCGCACGGGCCGCCCCGTAAATCCGTCGAGCCGGGACGGCGGCGGGCCTACGCTGACCGCATGGGACACGCGAAGACCTCGTACGTCTGCCTGCCGTGCCGGGCCTCCTACAAGCAGCCCTACCCCGGTGACCACGAACGGCGGTGTCCCCGCTGCGGCGAGGGACTGGTCCACGTCGGGTCGGCCTTCGCGGCGCCCCGGAGGCGGGACGACGAGGGCTGGCGGGTGCTCACCGTGCTGGTGAACGCGGGGATCCGCTTCCCCAGGAGCTGCTGCGGCGGACCCGGCTACCGGCCGCGCACCCTCCGCGAGGTGCGGGAGCGGATGACCTACGCGGCACGCACCGGAGAACCGATCGCCCGGGCCCTCGTACGCCCCGAACTGCCCTGACCACTCCCACGGTTCCACTGGGCACCCGTCGGCCGGCGTGCGGTCGCGCACCGGGGTGCCCGCCGTACCGGAGGGCGAAGCGCCGGCCCGCTGCCCAGGGGATGAAACGGCGGGCCGGGAACCCTTGGGAGCCGGGCGCGGTCACACGCCGCGGAACTCGTTCTCCGCCATGCCCTCCGGCATCCGTTCCCCGGGCGCGGTGGCACTGTCCAGGAGCCGCAGGGCCGCGTCGGACGGCGAGCCGGGCTCGGCGCTGTAAGCGATCATGCGCTGTCCCGATTCGCCGGGAATGTGGAGGTTCTCGAAGGCGAGTTCCATGGCGCCCACCACGGGGTGGCGGAAGTGCTTGACGCCCGAGGTGCAGGTGCGCACCGGGTGCCTGGCCCACCGGGAGGCGAAGTCGGGGCTCCGCATCACGAGCTGCCCGACGAGCTCGGCCAGCCGGCGGTCGTCGGGGTGGCGCCCGGCCACCAGGCGCAGCGAGGCGACCGCGAGCTGGGCCTCCTCGTGCCAGTCGACGTACAGGGTGCGGAAGTTCTCGTCGAGGAAGAGCAGCTGGGTGAGGTTGGGGCGGGCGCTCGGGCTGTCCGGCCCCTTGGGGTCCAGGTGCCCGGCCAGCAGCGCGTGGCCCAGCCGGTTCCAGGCGAGGATGTCGTTGCGGCGGTCCAGCACCAGGGCGGGCACCGCCGTCATGGCGGACAGCAGCTGACGGGCCGATGCGCTCACGTACTCCGCCCGCGGCGCGGCGGGGGCGCGCCGGGGGGCCGCGGGG
>NZ_JAKMAY010000502.1:0-2346 GCF_022015835.1 Streptomyces sp. ICN903
CGGTGGGGCGGGCGGAGGGACGAGGGCGCCGGCGGGGCCGTCCCCCGCGGGTGCTCCGGAGCGCGGTTCCAGTGGCGTCTTCACAGCGACGGCAACCTCGACGATCGAACGACGGCGACCAGGACCGGTGCGCCGAACAGCGCGGTCATCACACCCAGCGGCATCTCGTACGGGCGGACGACCAGCCGCGAGACGACGTCGGCGAGCAGCACCACGGCCGGGCCCAGCAGCACCGAAACCCCCAGCAGCCGCCGCAGGTCCGGGCCGACCAGCGCCCGGGCCGCGAAGGGCACCACCAGGCCGACGAAGGCGACCGGCCCGGCGACCGCCGTCGCCCCGCCGACCAGCAGCGCGACGGAGGTGACGGCCACCGCGCGCACCCGGCGCGGCCGGTGGCCGAGCCCGGTGGCCACGTCGTCCCCCAGGGCGAGCGAGGACAGCGCGGGGCTCACCGCGGCGGCCGCGGCCAGCCCCACGAGCAGGACGGGCAGTACGGCCATCAGGTCGTCGGTGCCGCGCCCGACCACCGAGCCCACCGTCCAGAACCGGATCTCGTCCGCCGCCCGCTGGTTGACCAGCAGCAGCACGGAGGAGGCCGCGCCCACCATCCCGCTGAACGCCGCGCCGGCCAGCACCAGCCGCACCGGGTCGTCGCCCGCCCCGCGCAGCCGGGCGGCGCCCAGGGCCAGCAGGCAGCCGGCCGCCGCGCCGAGCACGGCGGCGTACGGGCCCACGGTCGTCGCGCTCGCCCCCAGCACGATCGCCAGGACCACGGCGAAGGACGCTCCGGCGCTCACCCCGAGCAGGCCGGGCTCGGCCAGCGGGTTGCGGGCGGTGGCCTGCAGCACGGCCCCGGCGACGCCGAGCGCGGCGCCGACGGCGACGGCCACGGCGGTACGCGGCAGCCGCAGCTCCAGCACGGTGAAGCGGGCGTCCGCGTCGCCGTCCGCGCCACCGAGGAGCACCGCGGCGGCCCGGGCGGGCCCGACGTCGCCGGCGCCCAGGAGCAGGCTGGCCGCCACGACGGCCAGCAGCGCGGCGCTCACCGGCAGCAGGCCGCGCAGCAGAATCTTACGGAGCGTCACATGACACCTTCTCGATGGTCGGTACATCGGTTAGGTTAGCCTAAGCTCAATCGCTGGCACCATCCCTGCCCAGGAGGCACGTCATGCCCGGCTCCGCCCTGCCCGTAAACCGCCGAACCGTCCAGGCCCTCGCGGCATCCGCCCTGCTCATGGGGCTGACCGCCTGCGGCGGCTCCGCCTCGGGCGATGACGGCGAAAGCGGCGGGAGCGAGAAGACGGCCGCCACGCGCTCGATAGAGACCGCCTACGGCTCGGTGGAGGTGCCCGCCGAACCCAAGCGCGTCGTCGCTCTCGGTGACACCTCTCTGGACACCGCCCTGTACCTCGGCATCGAGCCGGTCGGCACCAGCAGCGCCCGCGGCGCGGACACCGCGCCCGGCTACCTGGGCGAGAAGGCGGAGTCCGTCCCGCTGGTCGCCACCGTCAAGGAACCCAACATCGAGGCCGTCCTCAAGGTCGACCCCGACCTGATCCTGGCCGCGCCGAGGCTGGAGAAGTCCCAGTACGACGCCCTCAAGGCCGTGGCCCCCACCGTCGTCCCGAACAACGACGACTGGAAGCAGCCGGCCCAGACCTACGCCGAGGCGCTGGGCGAGAAGGAGGAGTTCGACAAGAAGATCGACGCCCTCCTGGAGCGCGCCGCCGGCGCCGCCGGCGGAAAGGACCCGGGCACGGCCGTGGTGGCCCGCTGGATGCCCGCCGGCCCCATGGTGATGAACGCCGCCAACATGCCCAGCGGCCTGCTGAAGGAGGCCGGCGCCGAACTCCTGCCCATCGCACGGGAACTCGACAGCCCCCACTCCGACCCGCTGTCCCTGGAGAACCTCGACCGCATCGACGCCGACCACGTCTTCGTGGCCACCCTCAACGCCGAAGGGGAGAAGGCGCTCGAGGCGGCCAGGGAGCAGAAGTCCTTCCCCCGGCTGAAGGCCGCCGAGCGCGACGCGGTCAGCGGCGTCGACGGCCAGGTGTGGAGCAGCAGCGCCGGCCCGTACGCGATGGAGAAGGTCGTCGAGGACATCGAGGCCGCCTACGCGGGCTGAACCCGCCTGTTCCGGCTCCCGTTACGGCCTCCTGCCACACGTGCTTCCGGGCCGCCGCCCACGCCGCGGCCCGGAAGAGGTACGGTCGGCCGATGCCCTTACGGAGAAGCCCCCGCACCGCCGCACTGGCCCTGCCGCTCTGCGCCGCCCTCCTGACCGCCTGCACCGGCGGCCAGGACCAGGAGCGCCCCGGCGCCCGGTCCGACGCCCCCTCCGCC
>NZ_JAKMAY010000503.1:0-2332 GCF_022015835.1 Streptomyces sp. ICN903
GGGCAGGGGAACCGAGCCCAGGTGGACGGGGAGGGCGGGGTCCGTGCCGCCCCAGACCGGGGCCGGTGAGGAGTGCAGGGCGGCCAGTTCGCGGCCCAGCCGTTCGGCCTGTCCGGCGCTCGCCGCGCCCGGCTCGACCCACTCCAGCACCAGCACGTCCGCCTCGGCGCCGATCACCTCGGGCACGGCCACCGCGCCGGTGGAGCGCAGCAGCTCCAGACCGGCGGCCTCGGCCGCGAAGAAGTCCCGGGGGGCGCCCGCGAGGGTCTTGGCGAAGACGGTACGGCCGTCCGCGAGCTCGATCCGGTACGCGTCGCAGATGTCGCCGCCGCCCACGGGCCGCGCCTGCCCGGGAGCCGAGCCGGTCAGGGCGGCCACCCGCCCGGCGACGCCCTCCCCGGACCTACCGGGTCCGCCCGTAACGCCCGCCACGTCCGTCACAGCAGCGCCGCCCCGCCGCCGGTCCTGCCGCCACCGGCCCCGCCGTCTCCGGCCGGCGGCCCGCCGAGAGCGGCCCGCACCTCCTCCAGCAGGCCCGGCACGGCCTCCTCCACCAGGGCCAGGCACTCCTCGAATCCCTCCGGCCCGCCGTAGTACGGGTCGGGCACGTCCAGGTCGCACGAGCCGGCGCCCGCGCCGGGGGCGTACGACCGCAGCAGCCGGATCTTGCGCGCGTGCCCGGGGCCGGGCGCCAGCCTCCGCAGATCCCGCAGATGCCCCTCGTCCAGGGCGATCACCAGATCGAGGCGCTCGAACCAGTCGCGCCGGAACTGCCGTGCCACGTGCTCGTGCACGTATCCGGCGGCCGTCAACACCGCGACGGTGCGCGAGTCGGCGCCGTCGCCGGCGTGCCAGCCGCCCGTCCCCGCACTGCTCACCTCCACCAGCTCCGCCAGACCGGCCCGCTCCGCATGGGCGCGGAAGACGGCCTCGGCCATGGGGGAACGGCAGATGTTGCCGGTGCAGACGAAGCAGACGCGGTAGGGCGTACGGACACCGTCGGGGGCGCCGGGGATGCCGGGGTCGGAGGTGCGCATGCCCTCCATCATCGGCGATGCTCCGGGCCTCCCCGGCCCCCGTCTTCCGTCCTCCTCCGCACGGCGGTCAGTCGCCGTCGGGCAGCACCATGCTCACCGCCCACGACACGATGGAGATCACCAGGGCGCCGAGCACCGCCGTCCAGAAGCCGTCCACGCGGAAGGCCAGGTCGAACTGCTCGGCCAGCCAGGAGGTGAGCATCAGCATCAGCGCGTTGATCACCAGGGTGAACAGGCCGAGCGTGAGGACCAGCAGCGGCAGTGACAGCAGTTTCGTGATCGGCTTGACCACGGCGTTGACGACGCCGAAGATCAGCGCGACGAGGACCAGCGTGAAGGTCTTGCCCGCGGTGTCGTCACCCGTGAGCGTGATGTCGTCCAGCAGCCAGACGGCGACGGCCAGGGCCACCGCGTTGGCGATCGTTCTGACAAGGAAATTCACCATGTCCGAGATCGTTCCAGAAACGGGGACGGTCGCCTACCGGTGAGGGGTCGAGGAGTCATGAAGGCGTTCCGGTTGGAGGAACTGGAGGCGGAGCGGGCCGCCAACGACGGCGCCTACCTGCAGTTCCTGCGCGAGAGGAACATGTCCGTCGGCCTGTACGCCCTGGACCGGGGCGCGCTCGACCCGCAGCAGCCGCACCGGCAGGACGAGGTGTACTTCGTCGCCAGCGGCCGGGCGCTGATCACCGTCGGGGACGAGACCACCCCGGTCGCGCGCGGCAGTGTGGTCTACGTGCCGGCCGGCGTGCCGCACAGGTTCCACCACATCACCGAGGACCTGCGGGTCCTGGTCGTCTTCTCTCCCCCCGAGGGCTGACCGGGCCGTACGGGTCCTCCGGCCGCCCGGCCCCTCCGGCCGTACGGGCGGTCCGGGACGCCGCCCCGGCCGCCCTAAGGGTCCGGTCAGGGAAGGACCCGGGCCCGCGGCGTCCCGGCGCGGGGCCCGCCCGCCTAGCATCGGAGGCGGAAGCACCGGACGCACCCGGCCGCCGGACCCTCCCGGTGGCCGGAGACTTCAGGAAGCGGGTACACGGTCATGGATCTCAAGGGGACCTTCGCGGCGCTGCCGTGGTGGGTGAAGTGGGTCGCGATCCCGCTCATCGCGCTCTTCGTCTTCGGCGGCCTGATCTTCGCCGTCGTCGGCTTCGTCGTGAAGCTGCTCTTCAAGGTCCTGCTGTTCGTGGCGCTGGTCGGCGCGCTGGTCTACCTGGTGCGGAAGTTCACCTCCTCCGGATCCTCCTCGGGAGGCTGACCCCCGCCGGGCGCCCCGGGCGCGGCTCAGCGCCGCGCCC
>NZ_JAKMAY010000504.1:0-2293 GCF_022015835.1 Streptomyces sp. ICN903
CGGCGGTGGTGGGCGCGGTCGCGGCGGCGGGCTATGTGCTGCTGGTGCGGGCCGCGGCCCGGCAGGGCGGCGGGGCCTCGGACGCGGAGGCCTCGGACGCGCAGGCCCCGGACGCGGAGGCCCCGGACGCCGGGACGGAGGCGGCGGGTGACGCGGCGGACGGGGTGGGTTCGGCCGCGGGCCGGTGAACAGGAGGCCCGCCCCGGCAGCCTGTGGCGGCACCGCCGCCGTCCGCACGCGGACGGCGGCGGTGCCGGACGGTCCGGCGGCGGGTCAGGCTGTCCGTACGCTGTCCAGCGCCGTGCGGACGGCCGCCGTGGCTTCGGGGGCGAGCAGGACGGAGTAGTGGTTGGCGCCGGGCACGCACCGCACGGTCACACCGGAACCGGCTCCGGAACCGGCTCCGGGACCGAGGCCGGCCGCGGCGAGGCGGTCCTCGTCGTACAGCCCCCGCGGCTCGTCCAGCATGCCGCGTTCGGCCCACAGCAGGGTCATGGGCACCCCGGCCGAGGCGGCGGTCCGCACCGCCGCGAGGGTCTCCGGGTCGGCCAGGACGTCCGCCCCGTCGGCCCGTACCGCCTCCAGTACGCAGCTGCTGCGCAGCTTCGGCTCCCGTCCCACCAGGTCGCGGTCGATGTAGGCCTGGACGTCGTCGTTCCAGTGCGGTCCCAGGGCGGGGTGCTCGCGGAAGAAGGCGCGGTACGCCTCCCGGTCGGGGAAGGTCATCGACAGCCGCCGCATCGCCGGGCCGATCACGGCCTCCAGCAGCTCGTCGATGTCCGTCCCCTCGGGGGCGGGGAAGCCCACGCCGCCGTCCACCAGCACCACGCCCGCGATCCGGTCCGGGTGGCGGGCGGCCGTCAGCGCTGCGACGAAGGCGCCCATGGAGTGGCCGACCAGCACCGCGCGTTCCCGTCCCAGGTGGTCCAGGAGGGCGATGACGTCCTCGGTGTGGGCGGCGAGCCCGTACGGCCCCGGGAGCGCGGCGCTGCGCGCCCGGCCGCGCAGATCGGGGGCGTACAGCGGGGTGTCCTCGCCCAGGGCGGCGGCCAGGGCGGCGAAGGAGCGGCCGTTGGCGGTGATGCCGTGCAGGGCGATCACCGGTTCCCCGGCACCGGGCCACCGCGAGACGGCCAGTTCCCCTCCGCGCACCGGGACGGCCGTCTCCTGCGCGGTCCGTCCGGTGCGCCGGGTGCGTCCGGTCGTCGTCGGGTCCGTCATCGGGTCCGTCATCGGGACTCCTCTCCCCTCCGCCGGGTCAGCGAGCGCCGTATCGACGCGATGCCGCCCGGTGCCGCGTACACGGCGATCACGAACAGCGTGCCGAGGACGACCATCGGCTCCGACAGCGGCGCGCGCAGGATACCCGGCAGCCCGTGCACCAGGTCCGAGCTCGCCAGCACCGCCAGCCGCTGGTCGAGGAAGGTGAACAGCACGCCGCCGATCAGCGGGCCCCAGCGGGTGCCGCTGCCGCCCAGGACGACCATCACCAGCAGGGTGAGGGTGAACTCCGGAGTGCTGGAGCGCGGGGTGGCGCCCGCCGTGACCAGCAGGTGCATCGCACCGCCCAGCACGCCGAGGGCGGAGGCCAGGACGAAGACGCCGAGCTTGTGGCGGAACGGGTCGTAGCCCAGGACGGAGACCCGCTGCTCGTTGTCGCGGATGCCCTGCCAGACCCTGCCGACCGGCCGGGACACGGCCGTCCACACCACGGCGGCCGTCAGTGCGAGGTAGGCCAGGGCCAGCCAGTAGACGTTGGCGGTGTTCTGCACGCCGACCAGTGCGTCGGGCACACCGCCGGTGTGCAGCGGCAGGCCCTCCTCGCCGCCGGTGAGGCCGCCAGGGTTGCGCTGCACCCAGATCGATCCGGCCTGGGCGAAGGCGAGGGTGACCATGGCGAAGCCGATACCGCCCAGGGCCAGTCCGCGCAGCGAGACGGCGCCCAGGAGGACGGCGGCGGCCGTGCCGCCGGCCAGGGCCAGGCCGATGGCGGGGAAGAGTCCCAGGCCCAGTTCGGTCATGGCGAGCTGGGTGCCGTACGCGCCGCCGGCGACGTAGAGGGCGTGGCCGAAGGAGAGCAGGCCGGTACGGCCGAACATCAGGTCGTAGCCGAGGGCGAGTCCGCCGAACACCAGGCACAGGGCCAGCAGTTGGAGTGATCCGGGCGAGTTGACCGGACCGTCGAGCAGTACCGGGATCTCCAGGGCGGAGTACGGCAGCAGGGCCAGGACGGCCAGGACGGCCGCCGGTGCGGCCGCCCCCCGCCACCGGCGGGGGGGCCGGGCGGCGGGGC
>NZ_JAKMAY010000505.1:0-2270 GCF_022015835.1 Streptomyces sp. ICN903
GCCCGGGGCGGGCCCGGCGGGGCGGATCCGCCTCGGCAGGGCCGCCCCCGCGGGGTGCGGGGCGTGCCGCTCGGCCGCGGCGCCCCGGTGCAGCAGTGGGATGCGGTCGCATTCGGCCGTGCAGGGCCCGTCGGCGGTGTGCGCGCCCGCGGTGCGCGGTGCGGCCGGGGCGGAGGAGTCGGGCGCGGAGGGGCCGAGCGCGAAGGCCGGTGCGAGGACGGCGGGCGCCGGGGCGCCCAGCAGGAGGGTCAGGGCCGCCAGCAGGGCCAGGGCCTGGGCCGGCGCGGAGCGGAACACGGCGGTCCGCTGGGCCATGCCGCCTCCTCCTTGGCTGTCCGCCTCCGGCACCCGGAGCCGACGGTCACCGCCGGCGGCCGTCGCGGCGCCACCGGTGCCCGCCCGCATCCTTCCGTATCCGGCGGCCTGCGCGGAACCGGGCTCAGGGCTCGATCAGCCCCGCGCGGATCGCGTAGCGGGTCAGCTCCAGGCGGTCGCGCAGCCCGAGCTTGTGCAGCATGTTCGCACGGTGCCTCTCCACCGTCTTGACGCTGATGACCAGTGTCTCGGCGATCTCCTTCGAGGAGTGGCCCTCGGCGACCAGCTTGAGAACCTCCTCCTCCCGGGCGGTGAGCACCCGTTCGGGAACGTCCCCGCCCTGCCGGACACGGTCGAGGTAGCTGCGGATCAGCGCGGTGACCGCGCCCGGGTAGAGGAACGGCTCGCCGCGCATCGCCGCCCGGCACGCCTCCACCAGATCCCGGTCGGCCACCGACTTCAGCACGTATCCCGAGGCCCCGGCCTTGAGCGCCTCGAAGAGGTACTGCTCGTTGTCGTACATCGACAGGATCAGGATGCGCAGGCCGGGGTGGCGGGCGGACAGCTCCCGGGCCGCCTGCAGTCCGGTCATCCGGGGCATGGCGACGTCGAGGACGGCCAGGTCGACGGTGTGCTCGCGGGCCGCGGCGACGGCCTCGGCACCGTCCCCGGCCTCGGCGACGACGTTCAGATCCGGTTCGCCGTCGAGGATGAGCCGCACCCCTCGGCGCACCAGCGCGTGGTCGTCGGCGAGCAGGATGCGGGTGACGGCGGGCTCGGACGCGTTCACGCGGCCGCCTCCTGTGCGGTGGTGGTCGTGCCGGCCGGCGGCGTGCCGTGCGCGGGCCCGCCGGCCACGGGCACCGCCAGGCGTACCCGGGTGCCGCCCTCCGGCGCCGGGCCGATGTCCAGGTCGGCGCCGACGAGCAGTGCGCGCTCCCGCATGCCTCGGATGCCGGCGCCCTCCCGGGCGGAGCCGATGCCCCGGCCGTCGTCGCGCACGCTCAGCACCACGCCGCCGGCGGTGCGGCGCAGCCGCAGCTCGACGCTGCCGGCCTCGGCGTGGCGGGCGACGTTGGTCAGGCTCTCCTGGGCGACGCGGTACAGGACCAGCTCCCGCTCGCCGTCCAGCGGCGGCAGCCCGCCGTCGAAACGGCGGCGCACCGTCAGCCCGGTGTGGGTGGAGTAGTCGGCGGCCAGCGCGGTGAGGGCGCTGACCAGACCGAGGTCCTCCAGTACGCCGGGGCGCAGCCTGCGCGCCAGCCGCCGCACCTCGTCCAGGCTGCCGCGGGTGGTCTCCTGGGCGTGCCGGAGCTCGGCGCGCAGTTCCTCGTCCAAGGTGCGGTCGGCCGCCCGCTTCAGCTCCAGCAGCACGGCCGTCATGCTCTGGCCGACCTCGTCGTGGAGCTCCTGGGCGATACGGCGGCGCTCGGCCTCCTGCGCGGACAGCACCCGGGCGCTGCTGGCGGCCCGCTCGGCCTCCAGCCGGTCGAGCATGTCGTTGAAGGTGCGGATCAGATCGGCCACCCCGCCGTGCCCGGACACCGGCAGCCGGTGCCCGGGCCTGAGCAGGTCGACCCGGGTCATCAGCCGGGTCAGCCGCTCCAGCGGCGCCAGGCCGACGCGCAGCAGGGCGGCATTGGCCACCAGCATCACGGCCAGGCCGGTGACCAGTACCACGGCCTCGGTGAGCAGCACCGGCACCGAGACGGTCACCGGCGCCCACAGCAGCAGCGCCGTGGCCGCGCCGAGCACCAGGGCGTTGAGGGCGAAGATTCGCCAGAACAGGGACACGGCGTGCACGTCCTCCTCGATCACCTGCGTCCCCACCACTATCCGCCACCGGCGCGGTCCGGCCGGTATCGCCCGGCCCTTCCCCGCCAGCCTGCCCCGGCGGGGCCGCCGCGGTCGATCGGTGGCGCGGGCCATCCCGTCCGGGGCCGGACCCCCTCCCC
>NZ_JAKMAY010000506.1:0-2268 GCF_022015835.1 Streptomyces sp. ICN903
GGTCAGGCCGAGCATGCCCAGGGCGGCGGCTCCGGCCAGTGCGGTACGGGAGGCGGCGCGGCGGCGGGGGCGGGGTATGAGAGGGCGGCGTCGAGCGTTCATGACACTCATTTTCCCCCTAGTTGGAAATGATTGTCAAATGAGATGGGGGTTCCGGCGACCGGCGGCGAGCGGGTTTCCGGCATCCCGCGTCCGAACCCCGAACCGATTTGATCCCGCCCCGGTCATCGCCGGTAACCTGAGGCATTCCGTCGTCTGTACCGAAGAGAGCACCGTGGCCGCCGACAAGATCGACACCATCGTCAGCCTCAGCAAGCGCCGTGGCTTCGTCTACCCCTGCAGCGAGATCTACGGGGGGCAGAGGGCCGCCTGGGACTACGGTCCACTGGGTGTGGAGCTGAAGGAGAACATCAAGCGCCAGTGGTGGCGCTACATGGTCACCTCGCGCGACGACGTCGTCGGAATCGACTCGTCGGTCATCCTCGCCTCCGAGGTCTGGGTCGCCTCCGGCCACGTGGCCACCTTCACCGACCCGCTGACCGAGTGCACCTCGTGCCACAAGCGGTTCCGCGCCGACCACCTCGAGGAGGCGTACGAGGCCAAGCACGGCCGCCTCCCCGCCGCCGGCCTGTCGGACGTCAACTGCCCCAACTGCGGCGTCAAGGGCCAGTTCACCGAGCCCAAGCAGTTCTCCGGCCTGCTGTCCACGCACCTCGGCCCGACCCAGGACTCCGGCTCGGTCGCCTACCTGCGTCCCGAGACCGCGCAGGGCATCTTCACCAACTTCGCCCAGGTGCAGCAGACCTCGCGCCGCAAGCCGCCGTTCGGCATCGCGCAGATGGGCAAGTCCTTCCGGAACGAGATCACTCCGGGCAACTTCATCTTCCGCACCCGCGAGTTCGAGCAGATGGAGATGGAGTTCTTCGTCAAGCCGGGCGAGGACGAGAAGTGGCACGAGTACTGGATGGAGCAGCGCTGGAACTGGTACACCGGGCTGGGCCTGCGCGAGGAGAACATGCGCTGGTACGAGCACCCGGCGGAGAAGCTCTCCCACTACTCCAAGCGCACCGCCGACATCGAGTACCGCTTCCAGTTCGGCGGCGGCGAGTGGGGTGAGCTGGAGGGCGTGGCCAACCGCACCGACTACGACCTGAGCTCGCACTCCAAGGCCTCCGGCCAGGACCTGTCGTACTTCGACCAGGAGGCCGGCGAGCGCTGGACGCCGTACGTCATCGAGCCCGCGGCCGGTGTCGGCCGCACGATGCTGGCCTTCATGCTGGACGCCTACACCGAGGACGAGGCGCCCAACGCCAAGGGCAAGATGGAGAAGCGCGTCGTGATGCGCCTCGACCCGCGCCTGTCGCCGGTCAAGGTCGCCGTCCTGCCGCTGTCGCGCAACCCGCAGCTCTCCCCGAAGGCCAAGGGCCTGGCGGAGACGCTGCGCAAGCACTGGAACATCGAGTTCGACGACGCCGGCGCCATCGGCCGCCGCTACCGCCGCCAGGACGAGATCGGCACGCCGTTCTGCGTCACCGTCGACTTCGACACCCTCGACGACAACGCCGTGACGGTGCGCGAGCGCGACACCATGAAGCAGGAGCGCGTCTCGCTCGACCAGATCGAGTCCTACCTCGCGGCGCGGCTGATCGGCTGCTGAGCCCCCGCCGTACGAGCGGTACGCGCGGCTCGCGTACGGAGGCCTCCGGACCCGGTGCGGGTGCGGAGGCCTCCGGCCGTCTCCGGCGTCCGCACCGGGTCCGGAAGGCGGGACGGTCCTGTCGCCGCCCCGGCCGCTTCCCGTTTGCCGGGATCCGGAAACCGGCCGCCGCCGAACACTGCCCCACTCGGCTCTGGTGCCGCCGCGCACCGCCTCCCAGAATCGGCCGGGCACACACGGACGGGATCCGGAGGGCGACAAAAAGAGGGGAAGCATGCTGACGACGGGCACGGTGACCACGGGCACGGTCAGCGGTTGCGGACAGGACGGGCGCATCCACGAGGTGAGGATCACCCGCGAGCTGTGCCTGCGCCGCGGTACGGGGGAAGGCCGCCGTCTCGTCTGCGGCACCTGCGACCGCCGCTTCACGGCCCGCGGCCTCGCACGCGCCGAGGCGGCCCACCACCTGGCCGAACACGGCGCGCGCGGCGGCGGGCAGCGTCTGAGCCCCGCGCCCTGGATCCTCGGGCTGATCGGGCTGGCCGGCTTCCTCACGGTCTTCACGCCCGCCTTCCTGGGGCACTGACCCCGCCGGGGGCGGGGGCATACGG
>NZ_JAKMAY010000507.1:0-2260 GCF_022015835.1 Streptomyces sp. ICN903
CCTCCGCCCGGTGCCGGGCCCCCACCCCCGGGGGCCCGGCACCGGGCGTGTGCGCGCCCGCTCCACACGGACCGGGGGCCGTTCTCGCGACACACCGCGACACACCCGGACGGCGGCAACGCGGTGGCCGCCGCACGGCCGGGCGACCGGAACATTAGACTCATCGGATCGGCACAAGCCCGTACGGCTCGACCAGCAAGGAGGCACGGGTGGCTCTGCTGACCCGCATCACGGGACCGCGCGATCTCGACCGGCTCAGCCCCGAAGAGCTCGACCAGCTCGCCCGGGAGATCCGGACCTTCCTCGTCGAGGCGGTCTCCAAGACCGGCGGCCACCTCGGGCCCAACCTGGGCGTGGTCGAGCTGACCATCGCCCTGCACCGGGTCTTCGAGTCGCCCAGGGACAAGGTCCTCTTCGACACCGGACACCAGAGCTACGTCCACAAGCTGCTCACCGGACGGCAGGACTTCTCAAGACTGCGGGCCAGGGGCGGCATCTCCGGCTACCCCTCGCGGGCCGAGTCCGAGCACGACGTCATCGAGAACTCCCACGCCTCCACCGTGCTGGGCTGGGCCGACGGACTGGCCAAGGCCAACCAGGTGCTGGGCCGCGAGGACCACCACGTGGCCGCGGTCATCGGCGACGGCGCGCTCACCGGCGGCATGGCCTGGGAGGCGCTCAACAACATCGCCGCCGCCAAGGACCGCCCCCTGGTCATCGTCGTCAACGACAACGAGCGCTCCTACGCGCCCACCATCGGCGGCCTGGCCGACCACCTGGCCACCCTGCGCACCACCGACGGCTACGAGCGCTTCCTGGCCCGCAGCAAGGACCTGCTCAACCGCACCCCGGTCGTCGGCAGGCCGCTGTACGAGACCCTGCACGGCGCCAAGAAGGGCATCAAGGACGTCATCGCCCCGCAGGGCATGTTCGAGGACCTGGGCCTGAAGTACCTCGGCCCCATCGACGGCCACGACATAGCGGCCCTGGAGTCCGCCCTGACCCGCGCCAAGCGCTTCGGCGGCCCGGTCATCGTCCACTGCCTGACCGAGAAGGGCCGCGGCTACCAGCCCGCCGTCCAGCACGAGGCCGACCGCTTCCACGCCGTCGGCGTCATCCACCCCGACACCGGGCTGCCGGTGGCCGCCTCCGGCGCCGACTGGACCTCGGTCTTCGGCGACGAGATGGTCGAGCTCGGCCGCGAGCGCGCGGACATCGTGGCCATCACCGCCGCGATGCTCCAGCCGGTCGGCCTGCGGAAGTTCGCCGAGACCTTCCCCGACCGCGTCTACGACGTGGGCATCGCCGAGCAGCACGGCGCCGTCTCGGCGGCCGGACTGGCCACCGGCGGACTGCACCCGGTCTTCGCCGTCTACGCCACCTTCCTCAACCGCGCCTTCGACCAGGTGCTGATGGACGTCGCCCTGCACAAGTGCGGGGTCACCTTCGTGCTGGACCGGGCCGGGGTCACCGGCACCGACGGCGCCTCCCACAACGGCATGTGGGACATGTCGATCCTCCAGGTCGTCCCCGGACTGCGGATCGCCGCCCCGCGCGACGCCGACCAGCTGCGCGCCCAGCTGCGCGAGGCCGTCGAGGTGAAGGACGCCCCGACGGTGGTGCGCTTCTCCAAGGGCGCCGTCGGCCCGTCCGTGCCCGCCGTCTCCACCGTCGGCGGCATGGACGTGCTGCGCGAGGCGCGGACGGAGGAGGGCGAGCGGCCGGACGTGCTGCTGGTCTCGGTCGGCGCTCTGGCCCCGATGTGCCTGGAGGTCGCCGACCTGCTGGAGAAGCAGGGCATCTCCACCACCGTGGTGGACCCCCGCTGGGTCAAGCCGGTCGACGAGGCGCTGCCGCCGCTGGCGGACCGCCACCGCGTCGTGGTCACAGTGGAGGACAACAGCCGGGCGGGCGGCGTCGGTTCGGCGATCGCCCAGGCGCTGCGCGACGCGGGCGTGGACGTGCCGCTGCGCGACTTCGGCATCCCCGCGAAGTTCCTGGACCACGCCTCCCGCGCCGAGGTGCTCGCCGAGATCGGACTGACCGCGCCGGACATCGCCCGCCAGGTCACCGGTCTGGTCGCCAAGCTCGGCGGCCGCTACGGCACCGGGGACACCGAGAGCGCCGGGGACACCGAGCGCGCGGACGGTCTCGGGGCGGAGGCCGCCCGGGACTGACGCCCCAGGGCCCGACCGAGCCCTCTTCCCCGGCCGGCCCGTCCGGTGTCCCCGGACGGGCCGGCGAGCCCGGTTCCCGAGCC
>NZ_JAKMAY010000508.1:0-2234 GCF_022015835.1 Streptomyces sp. ICN903
GGCGGGAGCCTGGGCCGGCTATGTGGCGGCCGCCGCCGAGGCGGGGATGGTGGGCGCGCTGGCCGACTGGTTCGCGGTGACCGCGCTGTTCAAGCATCCGATGGGGCTGCCGATCCCGCACACCGCGATCATCCCGAACAAGAAGGACCAACTGGGGCGCAGCCTGGGCGACTTCGTCGGTGAGAACTTCCTGTCGAAGGAGGTGGTGCGGCGGAAGCTGCGCTCGGTGGGCATCGGCGGCCGGCTGGGCGCCTGGCTGGCCAGGCCGGCCAACGCCGACCGGGTGACGGCCGAGCTGTCCACCGCGCTGCGCGGGGCGCTGGCCGTGCTGCGGGACAACGATGTGCAGGCGGTGGTGGGCGAGGCGATCACCCGGCGCGCCCACGCGCAGGAGATCGCGCCGGGGCTGGGCCGGATGCTGTCGCGGATCGTCGCCGACGGCGGCCACACCCGGGTCGTGGACCTGGTGGTCTCGCGGGCCCACGACTGGCTGGTGTGGCACAGCGACTCGGTGATGGACGCGGTGGCGGGCGGGGCGCCGGGGTGGACGCCGCGCTTCGTGGACCGCAAGGTCGGCGAGCGCGTCTACCGGGAGTTGCTGCGCTTCGTCTCGGAGATGCGGGACATGCCCGACCACCCGGCGCGCGAGGCGCTGGACCGCTTCCTGCGGGACTTCGCCGCCGACCTGCAGTCCGACGACGAGACCCGGGCGCGGGTGGAGCGGCTGAAGTCGGAGATCCTGGACCGCGACGAGGTGCAGGAGCTGATCTCCTCGGCCTGGTCGGCGGTGCGGTCCATGGTGGTGGCGGCGGCCGAGGACGAGCGCAGCCAGCTGAGGCTGCGGGCGCGCGCCTCACTGCTGTCGCTGGGCGCGAAGCTGTCGGGGGACGGCGGGCTGCGGGACAAGGTCGACGGCTGGATCGAGGGGGCGGCCTCGCACGTCGTCACCACCTACCGGGGCGAGATCACCTCCCTGATCACCGAGACGGTCGAGAGCTGGGACGCCGAGCACACCTCCCGCAAGATCGAGGCGCACATCGGCCGCGACCTGCAGTTCATCCGGATCAACGGCACGGTGGTGGGCGCGCTGGCGGGTCTGGCGATCCACACCGTCGCCCACGCGCTGGGCGGCTGAGGCCGAGCCCCCACCGCGCCGTCCCGCCCGCCCCGTCAGCCGAGCCGTACGGTGCGGCCCTCGGCCGCCGAGGTGCGGGCCGCCTCCAGCACCCGCAGCGCCTCGGCCGCCTCCCGCGCGGTGACCGGGGGCTCGCCCCCCTCGCGCAGGGCGGCGGCGACGGCGGCGTAGTAGGCGGGGTAGTCGCCGTTCCGGGAGGGCACGGGCCGTACGTCGTCCGCCGCGCCCAGGGTGCCCCAGGCGGACTCGGCCTCCGCGCCCCAGGGCTCGCCCGGCGCGGGGCGGGCGCCGGCGCGCAGGGCGTCCTCCTGGGGGTCGAGACCGTACTTGACGTAGGCGGCCCGGCTGCCCAGCACCCGGAAGCGGGGGCCGAGGGCGGCGGCGGTGGAGCTGACCCACAGGTGGGAGCGGGTGCCCGAGGCGTGGTGGAGGGCGATGAAGGTGTCGTCGTCGGCCTCGGCGCCGGGGCGGCGCGCGTCGGACTCGGCGTAGACGGAGACCGCCGGGCCGAAGAGGGTGAGCGCCTGGTCCACCACATGGCTGCCCAGGTCGTACAGCAGTCCGCCGAGCTCGGCGGGGTCGCCGGACTCGCGCCAGCCGCCCTTGAGGTTCGGGCGCCACCGCTCGAAGCGGGACTCGAAGCGCCACACCTCGCCCAGCGCGTCCTCGGCCAGCAGGCCGCGCAGGGTGAGGAAGTCGCTGTCCCAGCGGCGGTTCTGGAATACCGACAGCAGCAGTCCGCGGCGCTCGGCGAGGCCGGCCAGTGCCTCGGCCTCGGCGGCGCCGGCCGCCAGTGGCTTGTCGACGACGACGGCCAGTCCGGCTTCCAGCGCCCGGGTGGCCAGCTCGACGTGGGTGCGGTTGGGGGAGGCGACGACGACGAGGTCGAGTTCGCCGGCGCGCGCGAACAGTTCGCCGGCACTGGCGGCGGTGCGCAGCTCCTCGCCGTGCTCGGCACGGGCCTGCCGCCGCCGCTCGGGGGAGGAGGTGACGACGGTGTCCAGCACGAGGCCGTCGGTGGCGGCGATCAGCGGCGCGTGGAAGACGGAGCCGGCCAGGCCGTAACCGATCAGTCCGACGCGCAGGGGGTGGGGGACCG
>NZ_JAKMAY010000509.1:0-2233 GCF_022015835.1 Streptomyces sp. ICN903
CGGGGGTCTCCGCGGCCGGTGCCGCACCGGTCTCCGGAGCGGGAGGCATCGCGGCGAGGTCCGGGCCGGGCAGCGGTTCGGCCGGCCATCCGGCGGCCGCCGGCTGGACGGGAGCGGTCCCGGGTTCCGTCACCGGGGGCTGCGGTGCCCAGGCACCGGGCTGCACCGGGTCGGACGGAAGCGTGCCGGGCTGCGCGGCGGGAGCGGGCGCGACGGTCTCGGGCGCGACGGCCTCGGGTGCCTCCGGGGAGGGAGTGGCCTGTGCCGCGGGCTCCTCGTGGGCGACGTCGAAGTACTCGGGCCCCGTGGTCGGCGGCCCCGGCTGCCGTACGGGCACGCCCTGCGGGGGCGTGGGCGCCGGAGCCGCCGGAGCGCTGCTGCGGTCGGCGAGCGTGCGCACCACGCCGGACTGCTCGGGCACGGGCGGCCCCAGGTGTGGCGGCCGGGGAGGCGTCGCGGCGGTGTGGGGCGCGTGCCCCGGGGCCGTCCGCGCGGGCGGCGCGGGGTACTGCCCGTATCCGTCCGACTCGCGCGGGCCGGGTACGGGTGCGGACGCCTGGGGCTGCGCGGACGCCGGCGCCTCGCCCCATCCGTGGGAGCCGGGCAGCAGCAGATCGTCCTCGTAGCCCGAAGCCACACCTTCGACCGGGCCCGCGAAGGTGTACGTGCCGGGTGCCGGTGCACCCGGCTGCTCCGGCTGTCCGCCTGCGTTCTCCGGCTGTCCCTCGCCCGGGACCCGGCCGGTGTCAGTCATGCGTACCCCTCGCCCATCGGTAGTGCTCCTTCCGGCCCCAGCGGGCGCCCGCCGTGCCCCCGTCCGACCCGTCCGGACATCGACAGACAAAGTGTCAATACCGGCCGGTGGCACAACGGTCCATCAGCCTACCCGCCACCGCACCCTGCGGGGGGCGGGGGTGGACGACTGGCCCCGGTTGGTCCGGTTCGTCTCGGACGAGATCACATCCGGCTGCCCGACAGCAGGAAGACGACCGCGCGTTCGCGTTCCGTCCACTCCCGGGTGTCCAGTTCCAGGGACTGGAGCAGGGCGCACTCCACGGCGTATCCGCCGTCCGCCAGCACCCTCCCGACGGCCTCGGCCTCGTCGCGTGTGGAGGCGTGTGTGACGATCCTCTCGGGCCTGCGGTCGGCGCAGGCGGCGACCGTGCGCACCCCTCCCCCACCGACGCGCACCACATCGGGTTCGGGCAGCGCCTCCAGCGCCAGGGGCGCGATGCCGTGCACGACCTGGAGCTGGACGCCGAAGTGCCGTGCGACGGCGGACATCCGCGCGCAGGCCGCCGCGTCGCGCTCGACCGCGAGGACCGCGGCACCGAATCGGGCGGCCTCCACGGCGACGGCTCCGCTGCCCGCGCCGATGTCCCACAGCAGGTCGCCCGGTCTGGGGCCGAGCCTGGCGAGCTGGGCGGCGCGCAGCTGCGCGGAGTCCGCGGTCCCCGCCGCGGCCGCCCGGGCGTCCTGCCCGGTGTACTCGGAGGCCGGCAGGGCCCATCCCCGCACGGTGGGCGGGTAGTTCGGATCGCGCCCGGCCAGCCATCCGCCCTGCCCCGGCGCGCCGGACCCGGCCGCGGCCGCCGAACCGCCCACCACGATCACGACGTTGGGGTCGCGCCAGACGTGGTCGGCGACCTTGTCGGAGGTCAGTACGGTGACCCGCTCGCGGTCGGTGCCCAGTGCCTCGCAGATGAAGAAGGTGCGGTGCACCCCCTCCAGCAGCAGGGCCAGTTCGGCGGGCCCGGCGCCGGGCGAGGTGAGGACGGCGACCTTGGTGTGGGCGCGGCAGACGTTGACGGCGCGGCGCAGGGTGCGGCCGTGGGCGACGACGATCTGGGCGTCGTCCCAGGGCATCCCCGCGCGGGCGAAGGCCGCGGCGACGGAGGAGACGGCGGGTACGACCTCGACCTCCAGGCCGTACTCGGGCGCGCGCAGGGTGCGCACGACCCCGAAGAACCCCGGGTCGCCGTCGGCCAGGACCACCGCGGTGCCGCGGTGTCCGGCGATGCGGCGGGCGGCCAGCGCCACGCTGCCCAGCCGGATGCGCTCGGCTTCGGGCGGCACCTCGGGGAGGGCCAGGTGGTGGGCGGCGCCGGCGACGAGGGTGGCGGCTCCGAGGGCGGCGCGGGCCGCCTCGGTCAGCGGCGAGCCGTCCCACCCGATCACGGTGACACGGTCGGCCATCGTCGGCTCTCTCCTGGCGCGTCGTGGGGGCGGGGAC
>NZ_JAKMAY010000051.1:0-25150 GCF_022015835.1 Streptomyces sp. ICN903
GGGTAGGGGCCGGGCGCGCCGGGGCCGCCGGGCGTGCCCGGATAGCCGTATCCGCCGGGCCCTCCCGGGGCTCCGGGCGGTCCGGGAGGCCCTCCCGGCACGCCCGGAGCCGGGTAGCCGTACCCGCCCGCGGGCGGACCGGGCTGCTCGGGCGGACCGAAACCCTGCGGCGGACCGAAACCGCCGCCTGGACCGGGGTTGTGTGCGCCGTTGGGCGGCGGTGGATAGCTCATGGCGGAAGGATGCCGTACCGCACGGACATGCCAAGTCCCGGGTGCGTCACAACACTGCCACAGGGCCGTGCGACCCTGTGGCGCGTACCGCGGGCCGTGCCCGTCCCGGTCCTCGGGCGGGGTTCGCGGCGGGTGCCGTGGCGGCGGCACAATGACCCCATGCCCCGATCCCCACTCGACCCCGCCGTCGCCGCCCGCCTCAAGCGCAACGCCGACGGCCTGGTTCCCGCCATCGCCCAGCAGTACGACACCGGTGAGGTGCTGATGCTCGGCTGGATGGACGACGAGGCCCTGCGCCGCACCCTCACCACCGGCCGCTGCACCTACTGGAGCCGCAGCCGCGGCGAGTACTGGGTCAAGGGCGACACCTCCGGGCACGTCCAGCACGTGAAGTCCGTGGCCCTGGACTGCGACGGAGACACCGTGCTGGTGAAGGTCGACCAGGTGGGCGCCGCCTGCCACACCGGGGACCGCACCTGCTTCGACGCCGGTGAGCTGCCGCTGGGCGGCCCCGCGGCGGAGCGGGAGGGGAGCCCGGCATGACCGCCCAGGCCACTTCCCGGACCGCCCCCCACGGCACCTGCCCGGACCTGGAGACCTTCCGCACGCTGGCCAAGGACCGCCGCGTCATCCCGGTCACCCGGCGCCTGCTGGCCGACGGCGACACCCCCATCGCGCTGTACCGCAAACTCGCCGCCGAGCGCCCCGGCACCTTCCTGCTGGAGTCCGCGGAGAACGGCCGCACCTGGTCGCGCTACTCCTTCGTCGGCGTGCGGACCTCCGCCACCCTCACCGTGCGCGACGGGCAGGCCCACTGGCTGGGCGCCCCGCCGGTCGGCGTCCCCGCCGAAGGGGATCCGCTGGACGTCCTGCGCGCCACCGTCGAGGCCCTGCACACCCCCCGCGACCTGCACCGCGACGCCGACCTGCCGCCCTTCACCGGCGGCATGGTCGGCTACCTGGGCTACGACGTCGTGCGGCGCCTGGAGCGCATCGGCGACAGCACCCGCGACGACCTGGGGCTGCCCGAGCTGACCATGATGCTCACCTCCGACCTCGCGGTCCTCGACCACCGCGACGGCACGGTGCTGCTGATCGCCAACGCCATCAACCACAACGACCTCGACACCGGAGTGGACGAGGCCCACGCCGACGCCGTGCGCCGCCTGGACGCCATGGCCGCCGACCTGGCCCGGCCCGGGCCCGCCAGGGCCGCCCCGCTGCCGGCGCCGGAGCTGCCCGAGTACGCGGCCCTGTGGGGCGGGGCGGCCTACCGGGAGGCCGTGGAGGAGATCAAGGAGCGCATCCGCGCGGGCGAGGCGTTCCAGGTGGTGCCCTCGCAGCGCTTCCAGGCGCCCTGCCCGGCGAGCGCGCTGGACGTCTACCGCGTGCTGCGCGCCACCAACCCCAGCCCGTACATGTACCTGCTGCGTCTGGACGGCTTCGACGTCGTCGGCTCCAGCCCCGAGGCCCTGGTGAAGGTCGAGGACGGGCGGGCGATGATGCACCCCATCGCCGGAACCCGCCCGCGCGGCGCGACCCCGCAGGAGGACGCCGCCCTGGCCGAGGAGCTGCTGGCCGACCCCAAGGAGCGCGCCGAGCACCTGATGCTCGTCGACCTGGGCCGCAACGACCTGGGCCGGGTCTGCGAACCCGGCAGCGTCGAGGTCGTGGACTTCATGTCGGTGGAGCGCTACAGCCATGTGATGCACATCGTCTCCACGGTCACCGGGCGGCTGGCCAAGGGCCGTACCGCCTTCGACGCGCTCACCGCCTGCTTCCCGGCCGGCACCCTCTCCGGCGCGCCCAAACCGCGCGCGATGCAGATCATCGAGGAGCTGGAGCCGACCCGGCGCGGCCTGTACGGCGGCTGCGTGGGCTATCTGGACTTCGCCGGCGACGCCGACACCGCCATCGCCATCCGCACCGCGCTGCTGCGCGACGGGACGGCGTACGTCCAGGCGGGCGCCGGGGTGGTGGCCGACTCCGACCCCGCGGCGGAGGACACCGAGTGCCGGAACAAGGCCGCGGCGGTGCTCAGGGCGGTGCACACCGCCGGGCGGCTCGGCGGTAGCGTGGTGGAGTGATTTCCCCGCACACGCCCCCTTCCTCCCCCGGACCCGCCTCCCGTTCCGGGACCTCCCCGGGCGCGCGGCGAGCGCTGGGCGCCGCGCTGACCGCCGGCGCGCTGGGCGCCGCCGCGGTGCTCGTGGCCGCCGGGCAGGTCTGGGGCGAGGGCACCGCCGTCCTGGCCCGCGGCGAGGTGCCGGTCCGGGTCGAGGGCGGCGAGGTGACCGGGCTGCCCAGCGCCCTGGCGCTGGTCGGCCTCGCCGCGCTGGTCGCCGTCTTCGCCGTACGCCGCACCGGCCGCGCGCTGGTCGCCGCACTGCTGGCGCTGTGCGGCGCGGGCACCGTCGCCGCCGCCCTCCTGGGCGCGGGCGACCGGAGCGCGCTGGAGGCGAAGGCGGCCGAGGCCAGCGGGCTGACCCGCGGCGCGGTCGAGGCCGTCTCCTTCGGCCCGTGGCCCTATGTCGCAGCCCTGGGCGGAGCCGGGCTGCTGGCCGCCGGGCTGCTGGCCCTGCGCCACGGGAGCCACTGGCCCGCGATGTCGGGCCGCCACGAGCGCGCGGGCGGCGCCGGACCGGCCGCGGGCCGCCGGGCGGCTCCCGACCCGGACCGCCCCGAGGAGCTGTGGAAGGCCCTGGACCGCGGAGAGGACCCCACCACCGGGAGCGGCGGAAACCGGTCCTGACACAATGGCTGGTGAGCGAGCCAGATCGGACCTACGAGGAGCACTCAATGGCGGGCAACAACCACGGACACACCCCTGCCGCCTGGACCGGCGTCATCATCGCGTTCATCGGCTTCTGCGTCGCCTCGGTCTTCACCGTGCTGGCCGAGCCGGTGTGGTTCTGGGTCGGTGTGGCCATCACCCTCCTCGGCGGCGTCGCAGGCCTGGTCATGCGCTCGATGGGCATGGGCCAGCCGGAGGAGTCGCAGGGCCGCCGTCTGGACCAGTCCAAGGAGCGGGTGGAGGCCTGACGGGGCCGCCCCGGGCGGCTCCCCCCGGCGCGGTGCCGGCCGGGCGGCACCGCGCCGCCTCCGTGCCCGGCCGCCTCGGGCGGCGGCACGGCTGTACCGCCCGGTATGTGGGACCGGACCGCCCGGATGCGGATTCCGCGCCCCGGGCCGGATACCATCGCAGTGCGTGACCGCGTGTCCGGACAAGCCCCGCGCCCGCCGCAGGGGCCCGAGCCAGCCAGGAAGGGGGCCGCTCGCGTGAGTGTGCTCGACGAGATCATCGACGGGGTCCGCGCCGACCTCGCCGAGCGGCAGGCGCGTGTGGGCCTCGACGAGCTCAAGGAGCGCGCGGCCCGTGCGCCGCGCCCGCGCGACGGCGTGGCGGCTCTCAAGGGCGAGGGCGTCAAGGTCATCTGCGAGGTCAAGCGGTCCAGCCCCTCCAAGGGAGCGCTGGCCGCCATCGCGGACCCGGCCGCCCTGGCCGCCGACTACGAGGCGGGCGGCGCCGCGGTCATCTCGGTGCTGACCGAGCAGCGGCGCTTCGGGGGATCGCTGGCCGATCTGGAGGCGGTGCGTGGACGGGTGGACGTCCCCGTGCTGCGCAAGGACTTCATCGTCACCTCCTACCAGCTGTGGGAGGCCCGGGCCCACGGCGCGGACCTCGCCCTGCTGATCGTCGCCGCGCTCGACCAGGAGGCGCTGGTGTCGCTGGTGGAGCGTGCCGAGTCCATCGGGCTGACCCCGCTGGTCGAGGTGCACGACGAGGAGGAGGTCGAACGCGCGGTGGACGCCGGGGCGAAGGTCATCGGCGTGAACGCGCGCAACCTCAAGACCCTGGAGGTCGACCGCGGCACCTTCGCCCGGGTCGCCCCCGAGATCCCCGAGGGCGTCGTGAGGGTCGCCGAGTCGGGCGTACGCGGCCCGCACGACCTGATCGCCTACGCCAACGAGGGCGCCGACGCGGTGCTCGTCGGCGAGTCCCTGGTCACCGGCAAGGACCCGAGGACGGCTGTGGCCGATCTGGTCGCCGCCGGCGCCCACCCCGCCCTGCGGCACGGGAACTGAGGCGGGAACGACCGCGATGGCCCTGTCCGCCCGCCTCGCCCCCGGCTGCCGCCCCCGCGGCTGCCGCGCGCCCGCGCGCCGGGTGCTGGGGCGGCGTGTGCGCTACCACATCGGCTGCGAGCCGGGCCAGATCAACGGCAGGCGATGGCCTGCCCGGGCCGGGCACTGAGCTGCGCATCCCGCTCCGGCCGCCCGCCGGGCCGCCGACGGCCCGCGGGCCCGGGCGGGCTCCCGCGCGGCCCGCGGACCGTACCGCCGGCCGCGCACACCGCCCGCCCGGCCGCACCGCCGCACCCGCTCCCCGGGGCTCTGCCGGCCCCTTCGGGCCGGTGCGGCACACCGCCTTACGTGACCTGACCACCCCTTTCTGGGGCATGCGCCCCGACAAGGAGCATGTCGGATGTCCACCGACTTCTTCGTTCCCGACCCCGAGGGCCGGGTGCCGACCGCCGAGGGCTACTTCGGCGCCTTCGGCGGCAAGTTCATCCCGGAGGCGCTCGTCGCCGCCGTGGACGAGGTCGCCGCCGAGTACGAGAAGGCCAAGGCCGATCCCGCCTTCGCCGCCGAGCTGGAGGACCTGCTCGTCAACTACACCGGCCGGCCCAGCGCGCTGACCGAGGTGCGGCGGTTCGCCGAGCACGCGGGCGGCGCCCGGGTCTTCCTCAAGCGCGAGGACCTCAACCACACCGGCTCGCACAAGATCAACAATGTGCTGGGGCAGGCGCTGCTGACCCGGCGCATGGGCAAGACCCGCGTCATCGCCGAGACCGGCGCGGGCCAGCACGGCGTCGCCACCGCGACCGCCTGCGCCCTGTTCGGCCTGGAGTGCACCATCTACATGGGCGAGATCGACACCCAGCGCCAGGCGCTCAACGTCGCCCGGATGCGGATGCTGGGCGCCGAGGTGATCCCCGTCACCTCCGGCAGCCGCACCCTGAAGGACGCCATCAACGAGGCGTTCCGCGACTGGGTCGCCAACGTCGACCGCACCCACTACCTCTTCGGCACGGTCGCCGGACCCCACCCCTTCCCGGCCCTGGTGCGCGACTTCCACCGCGTCATCGGCGTCGAGGCCCGGCGGCAGATCCTTCAGCGCACCGGGCGGCTGCCGGACGCCGCGCTGGCCTGCGTCGGCGGCGGCTCCAACGCCATCGGCCTGTTCCACGCCTTCATCCCCGACACCTCCGTGCGTCTGATCGGCCTGGAGGCCGCCGGGCACGGCGTGGACTCCGGCGAGCACGCGGCCACCCTGACGGCCGGCGAGCCGGGCATCCTGCACGGCTCGCGCTCCTACGTCCTGCAGGACGACGAGGGCCAGATCACCGAGCCGTACTCCATCTCCGCCGGACTGGACTACCCCGGCATCGGCCCCGAGCACTCCTACCTCAAGGACACCGGGCGCGGCGAGTACCGCCCGGTCACCGACGACGAGGCGATGCGGGCGCTGCGCCTGCTGTCGGAGACCGAGGGCATCATCCCGGCCATCGAGAGCGCGCACGCGCTGGCCGGCGCGCTGCAGGTCGGCCGCGAGCTGGGGCCGCAGGGGCTGCTGCTGGTGAACCTCTCCGGCCGCGGCGACAAGGACATGGACACCGCCGCCCGCTACTTCGGGCTGTACGACGGTGCGGACACCGCGAAGGGGGCCGAGTGATGGCGGGCCGTGCGGAACTGCTGGGACGCGTCCTGGCGCAGGCCAAGGACGAGGGGCGGGCCGCCCTGGTGGGCTACCTGCCCGCGGGCTTCCCCACCGTGGACGGCGGCATCGCCGCCTGCACCGCCCTGCTGGAGGGCGGCTGCGACATCGTCGAGGTCGGACTGCCGCACAGCGACCCGGTGCTGGACGGGCCGGTCATCCAGACCGCCGACGACATCGCCCTGCGCGGCGGGGTGCGCATCGCGGACGTGCTGCGCACCGTGCGCCAGACGCACGCCGCCACCGGCGCGCCGGTGCTGTGCATGACGTACTGGAACCCCGTCGACCGCTACGGCGCCGAGCGGTTCGCCGCCGAGCTGGCCGAGGCGGGCGGTGCCGGCTGCATCCTGCCCGACCTGCCGGTCGAGGAGTCCGAGGTGTGGCGCAAGGCCGCCGAGCAGCACGGCCTGGCGACCGTCTTCGTGGTCGCCCCCAGCAGCCGCGACGAGCGGCTGGCGAGGATCACCGAGGCCGGCAGCGGCTTCGTCTACGCCGCCTCCCTGATGGGCGTCACCGGCACCCGCGAGTCGGTGGGGAAGGAGGCACAGGAGCTGGTGCGCCGCACCCGCGCCACCACCGACCTGCCGGTCTGCGTCGGACTGGGCGTCTCGAACGCGCGGCAGGCCGCGGAGGTGGCCGCCTTCGCGGACGGCGTCATCGTCGGCTCGGCCTTCGTCAAGCGGCTGCTGGACCACGAGGGCGACCTGGAGGCCGGCCTGGCCGCGGTCCGCGGACTCGCCGGAGAGCTGGCCGAGGGCGTACGGCACCGCGGCTGAGCGGGGCCCGAGGCGAGGGCACGGGAACGGGCTCGGGGGCGTACGGCGGACTGCCGCGCGCCCCGGGCCCGCGCGTCTCCCGGGCGCTCGCGCACCCCCTCGGGGCCGTGCGCGCCTCAGGGGGCGTGCAGCCGCAGCACGGCTCGCTCGGACCAGTCGGCCGGGACGCCGCGCAGCGACACCGCGATCATCGTGAGGAACGCCAGCGGAACGGTCCACGCGGCGGGCTGGGCCAGCAGCACGGTCAGCCAGGCCGACGACGGCTGTGCGAGGGCGGACAGCACCGCGGCCCCCGTCGCCGTGACCACCCCGGTGGCCAGCCCGGCCGCCGCGCCCGCGACCGTCAGCCGCGTCCACCAGATGCCCAGCACCAGCAGCGGGCAGAACGTGGAGGCCGCCACCGCGAACGCCCAGCCGACCACCACGTTGATGTCCAGGTGCGCGGCGGGCAGCGACAACAGCACCGCCACCAGCGCCCCCGCCGCCACCGCCAGCCGCAGCCTGGTCACTCCGCCGCCGAACAGGTCGTGGGAGAGCCCCCCGGCCAGGGCCAGCAGCAGCCCGGAGGAGGTGGACAGGAAAGCGGCGAACGCGCCGGTGGCCACCAGCGCCGTCAGCACGCTCCCCAGCGTCCCCGGCACGGCCGCCCCGGGCAGGACGACGGAGACGGTGTCGGTGGCGTTGCTGTGCACCAGGTGCGGGGTCAGCACCCGCCCCAGCAGCCCGTAGACGGCCGGGAACAGGTAGAACAGGCCCAGCAGGCCGATCACCAGCACGGCCACCCGCCGGGCGGCCCGGGCCGTGGGGCTGGTGTGGAAGCGCATGATCACATGGGGCAGCCCGATGGCGCCCAGCGTGGTGGCCAGCAGCACCGACCAGGTGGACAGCAGGGGCATCCCCGCCCCCTGGATGTCGATCAGCGGGCGGGTCCACTCCTCGGCGGCCGGGCCCGTCTCCCGGACCGGCCGCAGCGCCTCGGCGCGCGTGTCCGCGCCGACGTGCACGATCAGGTAGATCGCCGGCACGGCGATGAAGGCCAGCTTGACCAGGTAGTGGAACGCCTGGACGTAGGTGGCCGACCGCATGCCGCCCACCGCGATCGACGCGCTCACCACCAGCCCGGCCAGCACCACGCCCACCCAGTACGGGGTACCGCTGACCAGGCTCAGGACCACACCGGCGCCCTTGAACTGCGGCACCAGATAGAGCCACATGATCACCAGCACGATCACCCCGCACAGCTTGCGGATCGCCGGCGAGCCCAGCCGGTACTCGGCGAAGTCGGGCACCGTGAACGCCCCCGAGCGCCGCATCGGCCCGGCCACCAGCGCCACCACCGCGACGTACCCGGCGGTGAAGCCGACGGCGTACCACATCGCCCCGACGCCGTCCTTGAGCATCAGCCCGGCCAGACCGAGCACCGAGGCGGCCGACACGTACTCCCCGGCGATCGCCATGGCGTTCCAGCCGGGGGCGATACGGCGGGAGGCGACGAGGAAGTCCGGGCTGGTGCGGGCCGCGTGGACGCCGTACAGGCCGATGGCCAGGCTGGCGGCCAGGACCAGGCCGATCGCGGTCACGGCGGTCACGGGCCGCTTCCCGCGCCCGCGCCCGTACCGGTCTCCGTGCCCGCACCCGCACCCGTGTCCGTGTCCGTGCCCGCGCGGCTCTCCGCACGCTCGGCACGGCGCACATGGCACAGGGCGAGCAGCAGCAGCACAGGGTAGGTGGCCACCACCAGCACCAGCCACGACACCGGCACGCCCGCCACGTGGAGCCGGTCCAGCACCGGCAGCGCCGCGATCGTCCCGCTGGAGCCGAACAGCACCGCTCCCAGCAGGGCCACCGTCCGCAGCGCGGTGCGGCGCTGCGCGGCGAACACGGCGCGGGCGGCCTCGGCGTCGGCCGGCGCGGGCAGCGGCAGCAGCTGCGGATGGCGGCGGTGCCCGCGGGCCAGGGCGATACGGGTCTGCGGGCTGGTGACCTTCACCCGGCGCGGACCGCCGAGCTGGCCACCCTTGACCGGGCTCTTCACCGGGCCGCCCTGCCCAGCCGGCCGCTGCGCGCCGCCTCCAGCAACTGCTCCTTCAGGCTCCGGGCATGGCGGCGGCTGACCGGAACGTCACCGGCCGGAGTGCACGCCACCAGCCCCGAGGAGCTGGTGACCCGCAGGTCGTGGACCCAGCCGACGGCCACCAGATAGCCGCGGTGTACCCGCACGAAGCCCGCCGGAGCCCATATCTCCTCCAGGTACGACAGCGACAGCCGGATCAGATGCGTGCCCTGCCCGGTGTGCAGCCGTATGTAGTCGCCGTGCGCCTCCACGAACTGGACGTCGTCGCGCCGCACGAAAACCGTCCGGCGGCCGTGGTCGATCTGGACGACCGCCAGCTCGTCGCGCGGCCCCTCCGCCTCGTCCGCGCCGCCCGCCGCGGCCCGCCCGGTGGCGCCGATCCGGGCCACCGACTCGGCCAGCCGCTCGGGACGGACGGGCTTGAGCAGGTAGTCCACCGCCCCGATGCCGAACGCCTCGATGGCGTGGGACTCCGATGCGGTGACGAAGACGATGGAGGGCGGCGCCGAGAGCTGGCTGATGACCCGGGCCACGTCCATGCCGTCCAGCCCCGGCATGGAGATGTCCAGGAAGACGGCGTCGAAGGCGGTCGCGCCCAGCAGCTGCACCGCCCGGGCGCCGCTCTCGGCGGCGTACACCTCGCCGACCTCCGGTGTGTCCGCCAGGAGGTCGGCGAGCTCCTCGCGGGTGGATGTCTCGTCCTCGACGACGAGGACCTGAAGGGCCCGCGGCGCGCTGCTCATTCGGTAACCACTCCTCGCATGAATCGCGGCACCCTGATGGTCACCTTGGTGCCGTTGCCGGGCGCGGTCTCGATGACGAGGCCGTACTCCGGTCCGTACACGGTACGGAGCCGCCGGTCCACGTTGGCCAGACCGACGTTCCTGGCGGGAGGGCCGACTCCGGCGAGGATCGCCCGTGCGAGTTCCGGCTCCATGCCCACGCCGTCGTCCTCGATCTCGATGACGCACAGCGGGCCCTCGCCGAACCCCGAGACGCCGATGTGCCCGGGTCCGGCCTTCTTCTCCAGACCGTGGCGCACGGCATTTTCCACTATGGGCTGGACGACGAGGAAGGGTATGGCGACGGGAAGAATCTCCGGAGCCATCCGGACGGTGATCTCCATCCGGTCGTCGAACCGGGCGCGCTGCAGCTCCAGGTACGTCTGGGTGGCCTGCAGCTCGTCGGCGACCGTCACGTAGTCGCCGGCCGTGGAGAAGCTGTAGCGCAGGTAGTCGGCGAAGTCGGTGAGCAGGCGGCGGGCGCGGCCGGGATCGGTGCGGATGTGCGCGGCGATGACGGCCAGGGAGTTGTGGACGAAGTGCGGGGATATCTGGGCCCGCAGGGTGCGCAGGTCCGCCGCCGCGATCCGGGCCCGGGCGCTGCGCAGCTCGGTGTGGTCCAGCGCCTGCGACACCAGCTCGGCCACCTCGGCCACCTCGGCCTCGTCCAGCGCGCGCCCGTCCGCGGAACCGCCGACCACCAGGCAGCCGGTCAGCTCGTCCGCCACCAGCAGCGGGGCCGCGCACAGCGGGGGCTTGCGGAAGACGGTGCCGTGCTCGTACACCTGGGCGAGCACCGCGTCCAGGTCGGTGCCCTGAGGCAGCGCGCCGTGCCGGGCGACGGGCCCGTCGAGATCGGCGAGCACGACGGCCTCGGCGCCCACCAGCCGCCGGATCCGGCGGACCGCGGCCAGGGCCCGGCTGCCGTGCAGACCGTCCTGGAGGTCCGCGCCGATCAGCCGCACCTCCCGCAGGACGCCGATGGTCCCGGGCAGGCCGGACCCGGCCGGGCCACCCCGGCCCGCCCGTCCGCGGCGGGCGCCTCTCCACGATCCTCTGAGCACGGTGCGACCGTATAACGCGACAAATGATGACGGGGAGTCCTTCGAACCCGCTTCGAAGGACTCCCCAAGGGGCCCGGTGGCGGGACCGGCGCCAGGATGTGGGGGGTCACGCCGGTTTAGAGGCACCCGCCACCGGGGGCCCGAAGGGCCCGCCCCGGGGGATGGGCGGGCCCGGTCCGGGACGCGGTCAGTGCTTGGCCGCGCCCTCGGCGCCGGCCCCGGTCAGGGCCCGCACCTGGAGCTCGGCGAAGCGCCGCGGGTTGCTCTCGCCCGAGGACAGCGTGCCGACGATCGCGCACAGCAGGCCGAGCGGAATGGACACCAGGCCCGGGTTGGACAGCGGGAACCAGGCGATGTCGATGCCCGGGAGCAGCGCCTTCTCGGTGCCGGAGAACACCGGGGAGAAGATCACCAGACCCACCGCGCTGATCAGACCGCCGTAGATGCCGGCGACCGCGCCCCGGGTGTTGAACCGCTTCCAGAACAGGCTCAGCAGCAGGGTCGGCAGGTTGGCCGAGGCGGCGATGGCGAAGGCCAGACCGACCAGGAAGGCCACGTTGAGGCTCTGGGCGAAGATCGCCAGGATGATCGACGCGGCACCGATGCCGAAGGCCGACAGGCGGGCGACCTTGATCTCCTCGTGCTCGGACGCCCGGCCCTTGCGCACCACGCTGTTGTAGAAGTCGTGCGCCAGGGACGAGGAGGAGGCGATGACCAGGCCGGCCACCGTGGACAGGATCGCCGCGAAGGCGACGGCCGCGATGACCGCCAGCATCACCGAGCCGAAGAACTCGCCGCCGAAGTGCTCACCGACCTCCCGGGCCAGCTGCGGCGCGGCGGTGTTGCCCGCCGCGTCCTGGGCGGTGATGGCCTCCTTGCCCACCAGGGCCGCGGCACCGAAGCCCAGGATCAGGGTCATCAGGTAGAACGAGCCGATCAGGCCGATGCCCCAGTTGACGGACTTACGAGCGGCCTTGGAGTCCGGGACGGTGTAGAAGCGGATCAGGATGTGCGGCAGGCCCGCGGTGCCCAGCACCAGGGCCAGACCGAGGCTGATCAGGTCCAGCTTGTTCCACATCGTCTGCAGGGCGTCACCGGGCACCTCGACGCCGTACCGCAGTCCCGGCTCCAGGAAGGACTGCCCGGCGCCGCTGGCGTTCGCGGCGTCGCTCATCAGCTCGCCGAAGTCGAAGCCGTAGATGGCCATCACCAGGGCGGCCAGGACGATGGTGCCGCCCATCAGCATGCCGGCCTTGATGATCTGCACCCAGGTGGTGCCCTTCATGCCGCCGAAGGTCACGTACAGGGTCATCAGGATGCCGACGACGACGATGCCCACGATCTTGGCGGTGTCGGCGTCCATGCCCAGGTACGTCTCGCCCGGCTGGATGCCCAGCAGAAGGGCGACGACCGCGCCGGCGCCGACCATCTGGGCCAGCAGGTAGAAGATCGACACGGTGATGGTGGACACGGCCGCGGCGGTGCGCACCGGACGCTGCTGCATCCGGTACGACAGCACGTCCGCCATGGTGAACCGGCCGGAGTTCCTCAGCAGCTCGGCGACCAGCAGCAGGGCCACCAGCCAGGCGACGAGGAAGCCGATGGAGTAGAGGAAGCCGTCGTAGCCGAACAGCGCGATCATGCCCGCGATGCCCAGGAAGGAGGCGGCGGACATGTAGTCGCTGCCGATGGCGAAGCCGTTCTGCATACCGGTGAACCCGCGCCCGCCGGAGTGGAAGTCGGCCGCGGACTTCGTCTGGCGGCCCGCCCACACCGTGACGCCGAGCGTCACGGCGATCATGACGATGAACACCAGGATGGTCAGGGTGCGGCTGCTGGAGCTGACCTCCTCGGCCGCCAGGAGCGCGTGGGAAGCGGCGGTCGTCATGCCCGTCCTCCCGTCCGGCCGGCGGACGCGCCCGCGGGCGCGCCGGTCAGCTCGGCCCGCAGGTCGTCCGCGAGCGGGTCGACCTTCCGGTCGGCGTAGCGCGCGTACATGATCGCGATGCCGAAGGTGCTGACGAACTGGAGGATGCCGAACACCAGGGCCACGTTGACATCGCCGAAGAGGACCGTGGCCATCACGTCACGGGCGTAGGCGGACATCAGCACGTACAGCAGGTACCAGGCGAGGAAGCCGACGCTCACCGGGAGCACGAACCTCATCAGGCTCCGCCTGAGCTGGTCGAAACGCGGATCGCTGTGCATGGCCACCATGCGGTCCTCCGCGTCCCCGGCGGGGTCCAGGGTTTGTTGTAGACGGTCTGCGGACACTGCCGCCTCCTTCATCGACACGACGCGATACGACACGACGTACGGGAGCGGAAAAGGAATGCGGGGAACGTAAGGTGCGTCACACTCGCGGTGAAGAAGCTGATCGCGGTGTGCGGCGAACGCCGGATACGCGCGCCGAACGGTAGACCGTCGTGCGCCGAACGGTCGCCTTTCCGCGCCGAGCGGTCACCCCCGCGGGGGAAGCGGCGTGGAGCGCGCGCCCCGACGCGGTCCGTCCCCGCACCCCCTTTCGCGCGCGCCGCGGGGCTTCACACCACCCGCACGCGCGTTACGCACCCGTTGCCGGGTGAAGCGGCCCCTTCGGGGCCCGGCACGGTAGCGTTCGTGGCGTCATGGAAACCCTTGCCTTCATCCCCAGCCCGTCGTCGGGCGAGATCGTCATCGGACCGATCCCGCTGCGGGGCTACGCGTTCTGCATCATCCTCGGCGTCTTCGTCGCGGTCTGGCTCGGCGGGAAGCGCTGGGTCGCCCGTGGCGGACAGCCCGGCACGGTCGCCGACATCGCCGTGTGGGCGGTGCCGTTCGGCCTGGTCGGCGGCCGTCTCTACCACGTCGTCACCGACTACCAGCTCTACTTCGGCGAGGGCCGCAACTGGGTCGACGCCTTCAAGATCTGGGAGGGCGGCCTCGGCATCTGGGGAGCGATCGCGCTGGGCGCGGTGGGCGCCTGGATCGCCTGCCGCAGGCGGGGCATCCCGCTGCCCGCCTACGCGGACGCCATCGCGCCCGGCATCGCGCTCGCCCAGGCCATCGGCCGCTGGGGCAACTGGTTCAACCAGGAGCTGTACGGGCGCCCCACGGACCTGCCGTGGGCCGTGGAGATCGACAACGGCGTCGACACCGGCACCTTCCACCCCACCTTCCTGTACGAGTCGCTGTGGTGCGTGGGCGTGGCCCTGCTGGTGATCTGGGCCGACCGCCGCTTCCGCCTCGGCCACGGCCGCGCCTTCGCCCTGTACGTCGCGGCCTACACGGCGGGGCGCTTCTGGATCGAGTACCTGCGCATCGACGAGGCCCACCAGATCCTGGGCCTGCGCCTGAACAACTGGACCTCGATCGCCGTCTTCCTGGGCGCTGTGGCCTACATCGTCCTCTCGGCCAGGCTCCGCCCGGGGCGTGAGGACGTGGTGGAGCCGGCGGCGCAGGAGACCGGCGGCAGCGCGGACGACGGCACCGGCGGCGACACCGACGACGACACCGACGGTGGTGCCGGGGGCCCCGCAGAGGGGGAGAAGAACACCGCGAAGGACCCGGAGGCCGGGCCGGAGCGCGCCGAGTCCGCCTCCTCCGCCGAGACACCGGAGTCCTCCTCCTCCGGCGGCGCGTCCGCCTCCGCCGCCGGCTGACCCCGGCCGCGCCGGAGAACCGCACAGGCCCCGGCCGCGCCCCTCCGGCGCGGCCGGGGCCTTCTCCGTGCGGCGGCGAAAGCCCAGCTCAGCGAGGTAAGTTCGGCCTGCCTTGCTGGAATCGCACCCCGGGATGGACGTACGGTCGAGACGTCGGACACCGGACGGGGGACACAGGAGGCGCAGGCGGATGTCGTCCATGGCCGGAGACGGGACCGAGATCACCCTGCGGCCCGGAGCCCCGAACTCCGCGCACCGCGACAACCACACCCACCGCGACGTGACCGGCGGCTGGCTGCGCCCGGCCGTCTTCGGGGCGATGGACGGGCTGGTCTCCAACCTCGCCCTGATGACGGGCGTCGCCGGCGGCAACGTGGACCGCTCCGTGATCATCATCAGCGGTCTGGCCGGACTGGCCGCCGGAGCCTTCTCCATGGCGGCCGGCGAGTACACCTCGGTGGCCTCCCAGCGCGAGCTGGTCCTGGCCGAGCTGGACGTGGAGCGGCGCGAGCTGCGCCGCAACCCCGAGGACGAGCAGCGGGAGCTGGCCGAGCTGTACGTGGGCCGGGGCGTGGAGCCCGAGCTGGCGGCGGAGGTCGCCGAGCAGCTGTCCCGGGATCCGGAACAGGCCCTGGAGATCCACGCGCGCGAGGAGCTGGGCGTGGACCCGGGCGAGCTGCCCTCGCCCGCGATCGCCGCGGTCTCCTCCTTCGGCGCCTTCGCGGTGGGCGCGCTGATACCCGTACTGCCCTATCTGCTGGGGGCCGCCGCCCTGTGGCCCGCCGTGCTGGTGGCGCTGCTGGGCCTGTTCCTGTGCGGTGTGCTGGTCTCCAGGATCACCGTGCGCCCGTGGTGGTACAGCGGACTGCGGCAGCTCACCCTGGGCGGCGCGGCCGCCGCGGTGACCTACGGGCTCGGTACCCTGTTCGGGGTCGCCGTGGGGTGAGCCCGCCGCGCGGGCCCGCACCCGGCCCGGCCGTCCGGTGCGGCCTGTCCGACTGTGATCTGTTCAACTCCGGAATTCTCCGCTCATCTGTTACCCGCCGGTTTCAGCCGTGTCACCGTTGGGAATGAACAACGAGCGCTTCTGGCAGTGTCGCCGGCGCCACCCGAATCCACACGGCGGATATGCGCCGTATGACCGATTCGACCCCCATCGCAGGTCCGCATGATGGACCGAGGTGTCCACCCTTCGGAAGAAACCTCATCATGTAACCTGCACCGAAAATTTGTTCCGCAGAGGGCCAACGTCGTCCCTCGGCGTCCTTCGGACCCGGTCCGGAAGACGCCACCAAGCCCCACATGACGACGGGAGAGCCGATGCGTGCTGCGCCCCTGACGGCCTACCCTGCCAAGCAGGGAATGTACGACCCGCGCGACGAGCACGACGCCTGCGGCGTCGGCTTCGTGGCCACCCTCACCGGTGAGGCGAGCCACACGCTGGTCGACCAGGCCCTGACCGTCCTGCGGAACCTGGAGCACCGCGGCGCCACCGGCGCCGAGGCCGACTCCGGCGACGGCGCGGGCATCCTGGTCCAGATCCCCGACGCCTTCCTGCGCGAGACCGCCGGCTTCGAGCTGCCCGAGGCGGGCTCGTACGCCGTGGGCACCGCCTTCCTCCCCACCGGCGAGGCCGACAGCGCCGAAGCCGTCACGCGCATCGAGACGATCGCCGCCGAGGAGGGCCTGAACGTCCTGGGCTGGCGCGAGGTCCCCGTCGCCCCGCAACTGCTGGGCAACGGCGCCCGCGCCACCATGCCCGCCTTCCGCCAGCTGTTCGTGGCCGACGGAACCAACACCGGCCTGGCCCTGGACCGCAAGGCGTTCGTGCTGCGCAAGCGCGCCGAACGCGAGGCCGGCACCTACTTCCCGTCGCTGTCCGCGCGGACGATCGTCTACAAGGGCATGCTGACCACCGGACAGCTCGAGCCCTTCTTCCCCGACCTGTCCGACCGCCGCTTCGCCAGCGCCATCGCCCTGGTCCACTCGCGGTTCTCCACCAACACCTTCCCCAGCTGGCCGCTGGCCCACCCCTACCGCTTCGTCGCCCACAACGGCGAGATCAACACCGTCCGCGGCAACCGCAACTGGATGCGCGCCCGCGAGTCCCAGCTGGTCTCCGACCTCTTCGGCGGCAAGGACGCCGGGGACCTGGAGCGGATCTTCCCCGTCTGCACCCCGGACGCCTCCGACTCCGCCTCCTTCGACGAGGTCCTGGAACTGCTCCACCTCGGCGGCCGCTCCCTGCCCCACGCGGTGCTGATGATGGTCCCCGAGGCGTGGGAGAACCACCCCTCCATGGACCCCGCCCGCCGCGCCTTCTACCAGTACCACTCCACGATGATGGAGCCCTGGGACGGACCGGCCTGCGTCACCTTCACCGACGGCACCCAGGTCGGCGCCGTCCTGGACCGCAACGGACTGCGCCCGGGACGCTACTGGGTCACCGACGACGGCCTGGTCGTCCTCTCCTCCGAGGTCGGCGTCCTGGACATCGACCAGGACAAGGTCGTCCGCAAGGGCCGCCTCCAGCCCGGCCGCATGTTCCTGGTGGACACCGCCGAGCACCGCATCATCGAGGACGACGAGATCAAGGCCTCCCTCGCCGCCGAGCACCCCTACCAGGAGTGGCTCGAGGCCGGGATCATCGAGATCGAGGACCTGCCCGAGCGCGAGCACATCGTCCACACCCACGCCTCGGTCACCCGCCGCCAGCAGACCTTCGGCTACACCGAGGAGGAGCTGCGCGTCCTGCTCGCCCCGATGGCCCGCACCGGCGCCGAGCCGATCGGCTCGATGGGCACCGACTCGCCCATCGCCGCGCTCTCCACACGCCCGAGGCTGATCTTCGACTACTTCACCCAGCTGTTCGCCCAGGTCACCAACCCGCCGCTGGACGCCATCCGCGAGGAACTGGTCACCTCGCTGATCTCCTCCCTCGGCCCCCAGGGCAACCTGCTGGAGCCGACCGCGGCCTCCTGCCGCAGTGTCACCCTGCCCTTCCCGGTGATCGACAACGACGAACTCGCCAAGCTCGTCCACATCAACGCCGACGGCGACATGCCGGGCATGAAGGCCGTCACCCTCTCCGGTCTCTACCGCGTCGGCGGCGGGGGAGCGGCCCTGGCCGAGCGGATCGACGAGATCTGCGCCGAGGCCGAGACCGCCATCACCGACGGCGCCCGCCTGATTGTCCTGTCCGACCGCCACAGCGACGCCGAGCACGCCCCGATCCCTTCGCTGCTGCTCACCTCCGCCGTCCACCACCACCTCATCCGCACCAAGCAGCGCACCCAGGTGGGCCTGCTGGTCGAGGCCGGAGACGTCCGCGAGGTCCACCACGTCGCCCTGCTCATCGGCTACGGCGCCGCCGCGGTCAACCCCTACCTGGCCATGGAGACCGTCGAGGACCTCGTCCGCGCCGGCACCTTCCTGCCCGCCGACACCGACCCCGAGACCGCCATCCGCAACCTGATCAAGGCGCTCGGCAAGGGCGTGCTGAAGGTCATGTCCAAGATGGGCATCTCCACCGTCGCCTCCTACCGTGGCGCCCAGGTCTTCGAGGCCGTCGGCCTGGAGCAGGACTTCGTCGACACCTACTTCCACGGCACCGCCACCAAGATCGGCGGCGCCGGCCTGGACGTCATCGCCAAGGAGGTCGCCGCCCGCCACGCCAAGGCCTACCCGGCCTCCGGCATCGCACCGGCCCACCGCAACCTGGACATCGGCGGCGAGTACCAGTGGCGCCGCGAGGGCGAACCGCACCTGTTCGACCCGGAGACGGTCTTCCGCCTCCAGCACGCCACCCGCACCCGCCGCTACGACATCTTCAAGCAGTACACCCGGCGCGTGGACGAGCAGTCCGAACGCCTGATGACACTGCGCGGCCTGTTCGGCCTCAAGTCCGAGCGGCCCTCGATCCCCGTCGAGGAGGTCGAGCCCGTCTCCGAGATCGTCAAGCGGTTCTCCACCGGCGCCATGTCCTACGGCTCCATCTCCCAGGAAGCCCACGAGACCCTCGCCATCGCCATGAACCGGCTGGGCGCGAAGTCCAACACCGGCGAGGGCGGCGAGGACCCCGAGCGGCTGTACGACCCGGCCCGCCGCTCCTCGATCAAGCAGGTCGCCTCCGGCCGCTTCGGCGTCACCTCCGAGTACCTGGTCAACTCCGACGACATCCAGATCAAGATGGCCCAGGGCGCCAAGCCCGGCGAGGGCGGCCAGCTGCCCGGCCACAAGGTCTACCCGTGGGTCGCCAGGACCCGGCACTCCACACCCGGCGTCGGGCTCATCTCCCCGCCGCCGCACCACGACATCTACTCCATCGAGGACCTCGCCCAGCTCATCCACGACCTGAAGAACGCCAACCCCGCCGCCCGCATCCACGTGAAGCTGGTCTCCGAGGTCGGCGTCGGCACGGTCGCGGCGGGCGTGTCCAAGGCCCACGCCGACGTCGTGCTGATCTCCGGCCACGACGGCGGCACCGGCGCCTCCCCGCTGACCTCCCTCAAGCACGCGGGCGGCCCCTGGGAGCTGGGCCTGGCCGAGACCCAGCAGACCCTGCTGCTCAACGGCCTGCGCGACCGCATCGTCGTCCAGACCGACGGCCAGCTCAAGACCGGCCGCGACGTGGTCATCGCGGCCCTGCTCGGCGCCGAGGAGTACGGCTTCGCCACCGCCCCGCTGGTCGTCTCCGGCTGCGTGATGATGCGCGTGTGCCACCTGGACACCTGCCCCGTGGGCATCGCCACCCAGAACCCGGTGCTGCGCAGCCGCTACAGCGGCAAGGCCGACCACGTGGTGAACTTCTTCGAGTTCATCGCCGAGGAGGTCCGCGAACTCCTGGCCGAACTCGGCTTCCGCAGCCTGGACGAGGCCATCGGCCACGCCGAGGTCCTCGACGTCAGCCGCGCGGTCGACCACTGGAAGGCCCAGGGACTGGACCTGGCCCCGCTGCTGCACGTCCCCGAACTGCCCGAGGGCGCCGCCCGGCACCAGGTCGTCCCCCAGGACCACGGCCTGGCCAAGGCCCTGGACAACCAGCTCATCAAGCTCGCCGCCGACGCCCTGTCGGCCGACACCGCCGAGGACGCCCGCCCGGTGCGCGCCCAGGTGCCCATCCGCAACATCAACCGCACGGTCGGCACCATGCTCGGCCACGAGGTGACGAAGAAGTTCGGCGGCGCCGGCCTGCCCGACGACACCATCGACATCACCTTCACCGGCTCCGCCGGCCAGTCCTTCGGCGCCTTCCTGCCGCGCGGCATCACCCTCCGGCTGGAGGGCGACGCCAACGACTACGTCGGCAAGGGCCTCTCCGGCGGACGCGTCGTCGTCCGCCCCGACCGTGGCGCCTCCCACCTGGCCGAGTACTCCACCATCGCGGGCAACACCCTCGCCTACGGCGCCACCGGCGGCGAGATGTTCCTGCGCGGCAGCGTCGGCGAACGCTTCTGCGTCCGCAACTCCGGCGCGCTGGTGGTCTCCGAGGGCGTGGGCGACCACGGCTGCGAGTACATGACCGGCGGCACGGCCGTCGTCCTGGGCCGCACCGGCCGCAACTTCGGCGCCGGCATGTCCGGCGGCACCGCGTACGTCATCGACCTCGACGCCGACGACGTCAACCCCGACGTCGCCGCGGCCGTCGAACCCCTCGACGACACCGACCGGCAGTGGCTGCACGACGTCGTGCGCCGCCACCACGAGGAGACCGGCTCCACCGTCGCGGGCAGGCTGCTCGACGACTGGGAGGCCGCCGCCGAACGCTTCAGCAAGATCATCCCCCGTACCTACAAGGCAGTGCTCGCCGCCAAGGACGCCGCCGAGCGAGCCGGACTGTCCCAGGCCGAGACCCACGAGAAGATGATGGAGGCGGCGACCAATGGCTGATCCCAAGGGCTTCCTCAACACCGACCGCGAGGTCGCCGAGACCCGCCCCGTACCCGAGCGGGTCAAGGACTGGAACGAGGTCCACGTCCCCGGCTCCCTGCTGCCGATCATCGGCAAGCAGGCCGGCCGGTGCATGGACTGCGGCATCCCGTTCTGCCACAACGGCTGCCCGCTGGGCAACCTCATCCCCGAGTGGAACGACTACGCCTGGCGCGGGGACTGGCAGGCCGCCGGCGAACGGCTGCACGCGACCAACAACTTCCCCGAGTTCACCGGACGGCTGTGCCCGGCCCCGTGCGAGTCCGCCTGCGTACTGGGCATCAACCAGCCCCCGGTGACCATCAAGAACGTCGAGGTCACCATCATCGACAAGGCCTGGGAGGCCGGCGGCGTCACCCCGCAGCCGCCCGAGCGCCTGTCGGGCAAGACCGTCGCCGTCATCGGCTCCGGACCCGCCGGCCTGGCCGCCGCCCAGCAGCTCACCCGCGCCGGACACACGGTCGCCGTCTACGAGCGCGCCGACCGCGTCGGCGGACTGCTGCGCTACGGCATCCCCGAGTTCAAGATGGAGAAGCGCCACATCAACCGCCGCATCGAGCAGATGCGGGCGGAGGGCACCAAGTTCCGCACCGGAGTGGAGATCGGCCGCGACATCGACGCCGCCGACCTGCGCAAGCGCTACGACGCCGTCGTCATCGCCGCCGGCTCCACCACCGCCCGCGACCTGCCCGTCCCCGGCCGCGAACTGAACGGCATCCACCAGGCGATGGAGTACCTGCCCCTGGCCAACAAGGTCCAGGAAGGCGACTACATCACCCCGCCGATCACCGCCGAGGGCAAGCACGTCGTCGTCATCGGCGGCGGCGACACCGGCGCCGACTGCGTCGGCACCGCCCACCGCCAGGGCGCGGCCTCCGTCACCCAGCTGGAGATCATGCCCCGGCCGGGCGACGAGCGCGACCCGGTCGGCCAGCCCTGGCCCACCTTCCCCATGCTCTACAAGGTCACCTCCGCGCACGAGGAAGGCGGCGAGAGGATCTACTCCGTCTCCACCACCCACTTCGAGGGCGACGAGGACGGCAACGTCCAGGCCCTGCACCTGGTCGAGGTCGAGTTCAAGAACGGGAGGCCCGAGCCCAAGCCGGGCACCGAGAAGCGCATCCCGGCCCAGCTCGTCACCCTGGCCATGGGCTTCACCGGCATCGACAAGGACAACGGCCTGGTCGAGCAGTTCGGCCTGGAACTGGACCAGCGCGGCAACGTCGCCCGCGACGCCGACTACGCCACAGGCGTCGACGGCGTCTACGTCGCCGGCGACGCCGGCCGCGGCCAGTCCCTGATCGTGTGGGCCATCGCCGAGGGCCGCTCCGCGGCCAGGGCCGTGGACCGCTACCTGACCGGCGCCAGCTCCCTGCCGGCCCCGATCAGGCCCACCGACCGCGCACTGACCGTCTGACACCCCGACCGTCCGTACGGCGCGGACCGGCCGGCCACCCCGGCCGGCCGCCCGCACCGCCACGGACGCACACCCCGCGGCGCCGGCCCCCTCCCCGACCGGGAGCCGGCGCCGCGGCACGTCCGCGCACCGATCAGCCGCCCTCCGCCAGACGCGCCGGGAAACCGCCCGTGGCCACCGGACCCCAGCGCACCGGAGTGATCCGCAGCAGCGACTTGCCCTGCCGCACCATCGCCTCGCGGTACTCGTCCCAGTCCGGATGCTCACCCGCGATCGCCCGGTAGTACTCCACCAGCGGCTCCACCGCCTCGGGCACGTCCAGCACCTCGGCGGTGCCGTCCAACTGCACCCACGGGCCGTCGAAGTCCTCCGACAGCACGATCACGCTCACAGCCGGATCACGGCGCGCGTTGCGCGTCTTGGCGCGCTCGGGATACGTCGACACCACGATCCGCCCCGCGCCGTCCACCCCGCACGACACCGGCGACCCCTGCGGAGAGCCGTCGGCACGGCGGGTCAGCAGCACCGCCCGGTGACGGGGGCGCACGAAGTCCAGCAGCTCGTCGAGTCCGACACGGGTGTTGGTGGCGATGGAAGGGCTCATATCCCGAGCCTATGCCGCACCGCACGGAGCACCACACCCCCGGCACGCCCCGGCACGCGCGGCCCGTATCCGCCCACCGGAACGGGCGGGGAGGCGGAACCGGAAACGCATAGAGTCGGTGACCATGACGAACAGCGAGATCGACCCGTCGGTGCAGGCAGAGCTCACCCGGCTGCGCGACAGCATCGACAACATCGACGCCGCCGTGGTGCACATGCTCGCCGAGCGGTTCAAGTGCACCCAGCAGGTCGGCCGCCTCAAGGCCGAACACCGACTGCCCCCCGCCGACCCCGCCCGCGAGGCCCAGCAGATCGCCCGGCTCCGCTCCCTCGCCGAGAACGCCAAACTCGACCCGGCCTTCGCCGAGAAGCTGCTGAACTTCATCATCGCCGAGGTCATCCGCCACCACGAGACCATCGCCCGCTCCTGACCGCCGGCGGCGCACGGCTTCGGCCACGCGGTTTTGGCCACGCGGGTTTGGCCGGAAGGCACGGCAGGGGATACCCGGTGCGGCCCGCACGGCCGATACGGCAGCATGAGCGGCATGCCCGCACTGACCCGAGAAGAGGCGCGGAGCCGAGCCCGGCTCATCGACGTCCAGCACTACACCGTCGACCTGGACCTGACCCGGGGCGAAGAGACCTTCGGCTCCACCACCACCGTCCGCTTCACCACCCGCGAAGCGGGCGACACCTTCGTCGAGGTACGGCCCCACACCCTCCACCGGGCCGACCTCGACGGACACGCACTCGACACCGCCTCCCTCGCCGACGGGCGCCTGCCGCTGACCGGCCTGAACGCGGGCGAACACGAACTGCGCATCGAGGCCGACATGGCCTACTCGCGCACCGGCGAGGGCATGCACCGCTTCACCGACCCCGCCGACGGCCGCACCTACCTCTACACCATGTGCTTCCAGACCGAAGCCCCCCGCGTCTTCGCCGCCTTCGACCAGCCCGACCTCAAGGCCCCCTTCACCGTCACCGCCACGGCCCCCGAGGAATGGACCGTCCTCGGCAACGGCACCGCCCACCGCGTCGAAGGAGAACCCGGCCGCTGGGAGTGCGCCACCACCCCACCGCTGAGCACCTACTTCATGGCACTGGCCGCCGGCCCCTGGCACTCGGTGCGCACCGAGCACGCCGGCATCCCCTTCGGCCTGCACGTACGCCAGTCCCTCGGCAGCCACCTCGACGACGACGCGCAGGAACTGCTCGACATCACCCGCGCCTGCTTCGACCGCTACCACGAAATCTTCGACGAGCCCTACCCCTTCGACTCCTACGACCAGGCCTTCGTCCCCGAGTTCAACGCCGGCGCCATGGAGAACCCCGGACTGGTCACCTTCCGCGACGAGTACATCCACCGCTCCGCCGTCACCGACACCCAGCTCCAGAGCCGCGCCGTGACCATCGCCCACGAGATGGCCCACATGTGGTTCGGCGACCTGGTCACCCTGCGCTGGTGGGACGACATCTGGCTCAACGAGTCCTTCGCCGAGTACATGGGCTACCAGGTCCTCGCCGAGGCCACCCGCTTCACCGGCACCTGGACCGAGTTCGCCGTCGACCGCAAGTCCTGGGGCTACGACGCCGACCAGCGCCCCTCCACCCACCCCGTCGCCCCCGAACCCGAGGCGGTGCCCGACACCGCCACCGCCCTGCTCAACTTCGACGGCATCTCCTATGCCAAGGGCGCTTCCGCACTGCGCCAACTGGTCACCTGGCTCGGCGAGAAGGCCTTCCTCGCCGGCATCAACGACCACTTCGCCCGCCACCGCTTCGGCAACGCCACCCTCGCCGACTTCCTCGACTCCCTCGCCCGCGCCTCCGGCCGCGACGTCCACGCCTGGGCCGACCGCTGGCTGCGCACCACCGGCGTCGACACCCTCACCCCGCACATCACCACCGACGGCCGCCGCTGGCACCTGGAGACCGCCCACACCGGCGACCGCCCCCACCGCCTCACCATCGGCCTCTACGACCTCGACGGCACCGGAACGGCGGACCGCCTGACGCCCCGTGCACCCCTCACCGCCGACATCCCCGCCGACAGCGGCCACACCCTCACCGCCGACGGCCCCCGCCCCGACCTCGTCCTCCTCAACGACCGCGACCTCACCTACGCCAAGGTCCGCCTGGACACCGACTCCTGGCGCACCGTGCGGCGCGCCCTGACCCACCTGCCCGACCCGCTCACCCGCGCCACCGTCTGGAACGCCGCCCGCGACATGGTCCGCGACGGAGCGCTGCCGCCCGCCGACTACCTGGACACCGCACGCGCCCACCTGCCGCACGAGACCGACGACGCCATCGTCGCCGGCGTCCTGGACTTCGCCCGCCACGAGATCGCCGACCGCTACCTGCCGCCAGGGCAGCGCACCGCCGCCCTGGAGACCCTCACCGACCTCGCCCGCGCCCTGCTGGAACGCGAACCGGCCGGCGGCGGACGCGACGGGGGAGTCCGACTGACCGCCGTACGCGCCGCCATCGACAGCGCCACCACCCCCGGTGAGCTCCACCACTGGTGGACCACCGGCACCCTCCCCGACGGACGCCCCCTCGACCACGAACTGCGCTGGCGGCTCCTGCACCGCCTCGCCGTCCTCGGCGTCGTGAACACCTCCGACATCGGCGCCGCCCACGACGCCGACCCCAGCGCCGCCGGCACCGAGGGAGCCGCACGCTGCCGTGCCGCCCTGCCCGACCCCGCCGCCAAGGAAGCCGCCTGGCAGGCCCTGTTCGGCGAGGCCGACACCCTCTCCAACTACCTGCTCAAAGCCACCTTCCAGGGCTTCTGGCACACAGAGCAGCAGGATCTGTTGCGCGACTACGTCCCCCGCTACTTCGACC